>CAYIEX010000049.1:0-12590 GCA_964362485.1 uncultured Methanosarcinales archaeon
GATAAAGGAGTTATGCGCGTTGGAGATATAGTTATTGTTGAAAACAAAAAGATGAATTTCAAGAAGACTTATTCTTATATTTTGAAGAGAATAACTGAACAGCCAAATAATGGGGAGCTGTATCTCAGAGCAGCAAATATTGCGGAAAGAGCAAATAAATATGACGAAGCAATAACATCGTATTACAAATCACTCGAGCTAGATCCCAACTATGAAGTGGTGCATTTCAATTTGGCCCGGCTGTTGGCAATGTGTGGCAATCTGTGGGAATCAAAAAAACATTGGCTTCGTTATACACAAATTGGATCCAACCCGCATAAGCGTAAAATCGCTCAGGAGTTCTTAGAAGATTGAATTTACCCCACCAAACCAAATCATTTCGAATACTTTTTATACCTCTCAAGTATAATATCAACATGAAAGAAGTGATAGTTACTGGCACCCATTATGAATGTGGGTTGCAAGTAGGTAAAGTCTTTGCAGGAGCAATTCAATGGCGGCTACAACATCATACTATTACTGAACAAGAGATTCAAAAACACCATGCTGCCTTTGACTTGATGGTTACGCAGGTAGCAAAAGCATTTCCTGGGTACGTTGAAGAATTGCAGGGAATGGCAGAGGGTGCAGGTGTTTCACTAAGGCAGTTATTGTTTTTGAATTGTGCGGAATTAAGTCAATATCATCATGGTTGTTCTTCTATTGCGTGTGTTGAAAATAGCGAGAAACACTCCAGGGTCTATTTAGCACACAATGAAGATGGTGATGTTGAGGAGAAGAAAACGAGTTGTGCGCTTGTTACGTACAAACTACCAAATAATAGCTTTACATCATTTTGCTATCCTGGAGAATTACCGGGGTGTGCGTATAGTTGGAATAAATATGGTTTATTTTTTACAGTGAATTATATTAATGTTGAACCCAAGAAGAGATTTTTTCCACGCTATTTTATTTCTCGAAAACTACTGGAAGCGACGAGTTGTACCGAGGCAATTGCAATACTTCGGCAGTTTGCGTGCGATAGTGCGTTTCATTTTTTTATCGGGCAAGGCGAAGAAATTTATTCTGTTGAACAATATTATGAAAAAGTCAGTGTGAATAAAGTGATGGGCACGTATTATCACACTAATCACTTAATTCATGGGTTATTTAAAAGTACGATTTATGGGAGTACAATGGAACGATTCAAGAGACTAACCAATTTAATGCCTTTTGTTGATCCGGTCACTGTACTATTTGATGTACAAGGCAGACCAAAACCACTCTATGCATGCAAAGGTGATGTAAGTAAAACACTTTCAACTGTTGTTTTTGAGCCTTTGCGGGGAAAGGTTGTAGTATATCCTACGCGACGACTTAGTTCAAATGTAGAGTTTAAGTTGAAGAAATAGTATTTACAATTCAAAAATTATAGCTTAAAACTCGTTTATATTTTCGGGAATTTACTTGAATTAGAGGCGATTGATAGGTCAGACCCCAATGAACATCATTTGTTTCTACAAATATGTCATCTTCAATGGAAATTGCAAATTGATTAAGATAATTTTCTAAAAATTGTGATTTTACGTTTCTACTAATTGAACCAAAAATAAATTTTCCTCTAAGATCTTTATGGTGATTTGCGTTTTGCATTTGAGTTTGGAACTCTGATGGGCTCATATTGGTTGGATTTTCATACTGGTTGGGGATCGATCTTTGCAATACTTCCTTATCGCTGCCATTTAATGAGGTGAGATAATTATGAATAAAATGCTTTAGGACAGAGTAAGCTTTTGCTGACATACTCCAGTCATCAATATGGAATAATACAGATGTCTTGGTGCGATTATCCCGTAAAATAAGTGCGCTGCAATAACTGAAGCCTTCACTTAAGAGGTATTCATTTTGCTGAGCACTTTCAGCCCAACCCTGATGTACATAAATGCATTTTTTGTTACTATCTCCAAACATTTCTTTCGCGGGGTATTGTGTGCTATACTGTGCTTCCCTAATAAAAGTAGTATAAAACATTGAGAGTTAAAAAATAAACATTTTTTATAAATATTATTACAAGGATTATTATAATGATCCTGAGTTCATTTTAATCGTACTTTTTTATTCTTCAAAATATTCTTTTAACGGCTGCCAATAATACTCATCCCATCCTTTGGCGTAGGATTCTGCATCTTGTGCTGGAACTTTGGAGTGGATGAGCGTTATTTCGGTGACGTCTCGCTTTGCGACTTTTTTGGGTAAAAAATGAAGTTCTAGAATTGATGGGCCAAAGCCTGCTGGCCAACTTGTAGTCTGCCATTCTTGCATGATAAATTTGTTGGGGATAAGATCGAGTACTTTACCTGTGATATAACCATCCCAGGCGGTGAATTTAGCCGCGATTTTGTGACCGCCCGTGGCTTTTGCCCCAGTGAATTCGCTGTGAACTTTGCTATCGGTGAAAGCTCTATAGACAAGAGAGACGTGAGCAGGAATAATTATTGTTTGGCGAATCGTTTCGGTTGGTGGCATAGGGGAGATTACATTGCCCAGTATAAAAATTTATACCAACGGACAGAATTAGTCGTACAAATTATCCTGTCCGTTGTATATACAAAGGGCAGAAATTTTCGTAGAAAATTTCAGTCCTTTGGTATATTTCTTACGGAAGCAACCGATAAGATTAAAAATTAGGTTCTTTCTTGACCGTTTAATAGCCCCATTGTGTAGTGGACTAGCATAGAGCCCTCTGGAGTTTTCCGCGAGGTTCATCCCGAACGGAACGTGAAGAGAGGCTTTGACCTCGGTTCGAATATCATGAAAATGATGCGAAAGTCCGAGTGGGGCTACTTTTTTTGATGTTTAAAAAATTCAACTTGTTTGAGCCTTTTCTTTGCCTCTGCCTTGGTTTTGTATGGTCCACCAAGGTTCTTTTTGTTTTTTTCAGAAACAAGATAATAGCTATCTTTACGTGTCTCTATCATTATTGGGTGTTTCTATTTCTGCTTGTTATAGTTGCTTGGTTATAATTATAAGGAATAAGGTACAGAAATATTTATTAAGATTAGTTTGAATGCGGGTATATGTTTAATTCAAGGGCAGGATATTTTTTTGGTGCGGCATGTTTTGCATTAGGTGTTGTTAATGTGATCAATAATCACTATTATAGGAAAGATAAACCTGCCGTGGTAGAGTATGCGGCACAGGCTGCAGCTGCAATAACGCAAGATTGTTCTACTTCGCACTCATTGGGGGATGTAACGAAAGGATTGGAAATGGCAATGCCAGGTTCAAAATTAACGTTGGCTCTGCAAAACCTTACTGAAGACCAATCATGTGAGGTTAGAACTTACTTTGGTAGGGAAGCATCATGGGATTTGAGTAAGGTGCGTTGGAAGGATGATACATCAACCTATTTGATTGCCGGGATGTTTGGATTATTGGGTGTAGGTTTTACATGGCTCACGTATAAACGCAATCCGCGCAATGATCAAGATGATCTTGAGTCTGAGTTAACGAAAGCTTAATTAAGAACTCTTTTTCTTCACGTTATTATGTCTGAGCAACCTAAGCGAAAAAAGTACCGTGTTATTTATGATCGTCCGGATTGTATAGGAGCAGGTGCCTGTGCTGCAATTCATCCCGAACGCTGGATGATGAATAAAAATGATGATCTTGCCGATTTAGTGGGTGGCAAGAAAATTTCGGATAATCCAGAACAGTGGGAGTTTGAATTTTCTATGGATGAACTAGATCAAATGATGTCGTCAGCGCAAGTATGTCCCGTCAATGTGATACATATTATTGACTTGGAGACTGGCGAGAAGTTGATTTAGATTTGGGATTAAATATAACTTGAACGGGTCTTGTTTTTTGCAGAATTTTCCTTATTTTGCCTCTTAAGCTTGGCTAAGAAATGAATCAACCTTTTAGAGGCGCCAAGAACTTCTATTGTGTCATAACTGCTAACACCATCTAATTGCGTGACGCGTTTATGTGATAATGCTTTATTGTATAGATCCCGGAGTAATACGCTGTAATGGGCAACCAACTGATCGTCTGAGCAACTATCGGTTTGAACGCTCCCGGTATCATGTACTAAAGAACGTAAGGGTAAATTAGCTTCCTCCAGTTTGTCTGGTACAAGGTCTTCAAGTGTTACAACGTAGGATTTTACTTTCCCATTGTTAAAGTGGTGGGACCAGAAGGTGCGATGGTTGCCATCAATCATTATGTATTTCTCACTTTCTTCAGGATCAATCCTAAGGAAAACAGGAGGGAATGTTTGGTGCAGTCCTAAAAAATAAAATGAGGCCATGAAGGGGTGTTTACTGATACCGACATAGGCTTGGTTGGGATGAATTCTTTCGGTCGAGATTAATTGGGAAATCATGTTATTGGTGTGGCGTATAGTTTTTCAATTAAAAAAACCCTACTTTCCTGCTCCAAATAGTTTTAATTTCGATAGGAATTCCTTGGCAAATTCTGCTGGTATCAACGCACCAACCGCAATGTATCCAATATCTTTGGTCTTCTTTTCAGCATAGCCTTTTTGCATTTGTTTATCGCTATGGGCTTTACGCATGATATCTGAAAAGTCAAAAAATTGGATCTTGGAGTCATAGCACATCATCGCAAATGTGGCCATATCTTTTTGTGATCCGGCAAGGTTGGTCATGGGATAGAGACTATCGGTGTGGTGTACTCTATTTTCTGCGTCATGAAGAACGGTTGCTTCAAAGAGTTTCTCTTTACAATGTCCGCCAATTTCGATTCCTAATTGACCAATGGCATTTGCAACTACGCCTGGGTTGAGGTTATCATCAGCTATAACAACTAACTTCTTTGAACGGTAGAGTTTTTCTGCTTCTTTTTCTGACATTTCCTCTATAATCGGCTTCATGGTAGGAAACAGGATTACATCACGAATTGAATCAACACCGGTCAAAATTATCGCCATTCGATCTATTCCAAAGCCCAGACCACCGGCAGGAGGCATACCGTATTCAATGGAATTTACGAAATCTTCGTCCATAGGATGGTTTTCTTCGCCTCCCGCACGAAGGGCTGCAGCCTGCTGTTCGAGTAGTTCTCGTTGTACGATTGGATCATTTAACTCGCTGTAGGCGTTTGAAATTTCCATCCCAAGGCAGAATGATTCGAAGCGTTCGATGAGGCGAATGTCCTCTCGGTGGGTCTTACATAACGGAGTTGTTTCGACAGGATGATCAGTAATATGTATTGGTTGGATCAGATGCTTTTCAACTAATTCTTCAAAGAGATGCTGCACTGCTTCACCCCAGGTTACATCATCGCTATATTCAATTTTATGTTGCTTTAAAATGGGAACGAGATGTTCAATTGTCATGGTGGTGGCATCGATTTTAGCATAGTGCTTAATTGACTCGAGCATCGTCATGCGTTTCCAAGGCGCTTTAAAATCAACAAGTACTTCTTCACCATTGTATGTGTGCTTGACTTTAGTTGTTCCATTAAGGGCAGTACATGCTTTTTCATAGACTTGCTCAAGATATACCATCATCTGATTGTAATCAACGTAGGCTTGATAGATTTCAAGCATGGTAAACTCAGGATTATGGGTCGTATCAACATCTTCGTTACGAAAATTCTTGCAAATGGTGTACACTTTTTCCAAGCCACCAACAAGAAGCCGCTTGAGATGCAGCTCGGGGGAAACGGAAAGATACATCTTCATATTCCAGGCATTAATATGGGTTACAAAAGGTTTGGCGTTTGCTCCGCCATAAATTGTTTGAAGGACGGGAGTCTCTACTTCCATAAAACCTTTATCTGTGAAGAAGTCGCGAATAACTTTGATCATTTTGCTACGCTTCTGAAATGTTTCTTTAACATCTGGATTCATGATTAAATCCAAATAACGCTGGCGGTACTTGAGTTCGATATCTTTAAGACCGTGATATTTTTCGGGTAGAGGAAGGAGCGATTTGCAGATGATATCCGCTTTTTGTACTTTTACGGTGATTTCTCCCATTTTGGTGCGAAAGATTATACCGCTTGCTCCGAGGATGTCACCGAGGTCTGTTTTTTTTACGATGGTCTCGTAGAGTTCTTCACCAAGGTTATCAACAGCAAGATGAAGTTGTATTTTACCGCTCTCATCTTGAATATGGATAAAACTGGCTTTTCCCATCACGCGCTTGAGCATGATTCTACCCGCTACAGAGACACTTACATTTGTTACCTCTTCTGGCTGCAGTGTGGAGTATTGTGTGAGAAGGTCTTTAGCATGATGGGTTTGTTTATAGATATAAGGATAAGGATTAATACCTTTATTTTGGAGTTCATGAAGTTTTTTGAGCTTATTTTCATCAAGTTGAAGTTTTTTAGCCATGGGGGTTGGCGTTCAAATGTGATTATATAAAGATTTCTGATTCGTTTAGATTTATGATCCCTATAATAATAATGGTAATAGTAAAGGAGGGTAATTCAAAATTTGCAAAAATATAAAAAACAGGCAGGATTTTCATAAGCTGAGGTACACGATTATGACTACTACATTACAAATTCCACGAGGCGCCTATACTGCACTCGTGACACCTTTTATTAATACAGTTGATGGATATGCTCAATCAGTTGATGAACATGGTATAAATCAACATGCATTTAAAAGACAGGTCCAACGTCAGCTTGAAGCAGGAATTGATGGACTGGTTATTTTAGGTACAACTGGGGAATCGCCTACAGTTGATGTTGATGAGCGAAGGGTTTTGTTTCATACTGCAGCTGAGCAACGTGATTTGTACCAGGAGCGAAGCGGTCGATTTGTGCCACTCTATCTTGGAACAGGAAGCAATTCGACCCGTCACACTCAATACGATACCCGCCATGCGGAAATTTTAGGTGCAGATGGAGTCCTGGTTGTCTCACCTTATTACAACAAGCCAACTCAAGAAGGACTCTTCCAACATTTCAGAGCAGTCGCGCATTCCACTAGTCTTCCCGTCATGGTCTATAATATTCCAGGAAGAACAGGTGTAAATATTGAGACGGAGACGATGCTGCGTATTGTGAATGCCTGTGATAATGTTGTTGCGGTTAAAGAAGCGTCTGGCAATAGAGATCAGATAAAGGACGTCATCAAAAAATTGAAGGAAGCACGCCCCGAGATTTCAATTATGAGCGGTGACGATGCATTGACACCGTTTGTTATGCGGCAGGGTGGCGATGGAGTTATTTCTGTTGTGAGTAATGTGGTTCCTGCTGATGTAGTAAAACAAATATTGTTGCACACGCTCCTCCAACCAGAACTGACACTTGAAATTACACAGAAATTAGATCCTCTCATAAAGGCATGCTTCATCGAAACAAATCCGGGACCCATTAAATATATGATGAACCGTTTAGGTTTTGACTGTGGTCCTCTGCGTCTACCACTGGTGATGCCAACGGAATTAAGTCAAAGACAAATTGATCGAGTTCTCCATCCATATGGGTTATTGAAAAAACCATTGTTGTAGAATGGACACTACTGAATTACTGAAAATCTCTCGTACATACGGAACTCCGCTCTATGTTTACGATGGTGATATAGTACGACTTCGGTATCGAGAGCTTTGTTCTTTTTTTCCATATCCTCAGCTTACGATACATTATGCGATGAAGGCAAATTATAATCCTGCGATTTTAAAGATTTTATTTGAAGAAGGATGCGCAATTGATGCGGTAAGTCTTGGGGAAGTGTTACTTGCAAAAAAAGTTGGCTTTCCAGCCGATCGGATTCTATTTACTGCAAATATGATTACGGATGAAGAGATGAGACGAGTACACGATGAAGGTGTATTACTTAATGTTGATTCACTCTCCCGACTCGAAAAATTTGGTCTAGCGTATCCTGGTTCACACGTTGTTATTCGCCTTAATCCTGGTATTGGTGCTGGACATCATGATTTTGTCAAGACGGGCGGAGATGAGACAAAGTTCGGTATTCGTCTTAATGAGGTTCCTGCAGCAGTTGAAGTTGTACGACAATTCAATTTGAATGTTGTGGGTATCCATGAGCACGCAGGGTCGGGAATTCCTGAATCAGTACAGATGATGGAAGGCATGCGTGCGATACTTGATGTAATCACACGAGATGATTTTCCTCATTTACAGTTTGTTGACTTTGGTGGTGGGTTTAAGGTTCCATACAGACCGGGTGAAAAGAGAGTTGATTATGCTGCATTTGGTCGCGACGTTGTTGCATTGTTTGTGGATTTTTGTAAAGAGTATGGGCGAGAGCTTGAAATGCATTTTGAACCTGGACGGTACTTAGTGGGTGAAGCGGGTAAATTACTGGTTGAAGTTAATACGTTAAAAAATAATAATGGACGAAGGATTGCAGGTGTGAATTCTGGATTTCCGCAACTTATTCGTCCGATGCTTTATAGTGCGTATCATCATATTGTAAATTTGTCAAATATAAGTGGGCAAGATACAAAGTATGATATTGTTGGAAATATTTGTGAGACGGGTGATCATTTTGCGAAGGACCGTGTCCTTGGGGAGATACGCGAAGGTGATATCCTGGCGATTGAAAATGCAGGTGCGTACTGTTATTCGATGGGTGGCGTGTATAATCTGCGGTCAATGCCTGCGGAGGTTGTGGTGGAGAATGGTAAAGGTGTACTAGTCACACCTAGGAAAACCGAGGAGCAACTTGTGTCAGATTTATTTTCTGTTGAATATCCCAACTTAAAATGACTAGGATAAAGACAAAGTTTAATAAATTCAATTTCTTTATCTTTTATTATGCCTCGAAAAACTAGAGTCGAAAAAGCCAAAACAAAAGATGATAAAAATGAGGTGTCTTGTATTGCATGTGCAATAATTAATAAAAAATTTAAAACCGCTACGGTTGCTATTTCTGATCATTTTGATGCACATCAAGACTATAGGGTGCCGATTCCAGGATTTATCATTGTTGCTTCAAAAAGACATGTTCATGGAGTTGATGAGTTTACCAAAAATGAGAGACATGACTTTATTGAAATTCTCTGTCAATTGCGTAATGGGATGAAAAAAGCTTTGGATATTAAGAAAGTTCAAATTTTCCAAGATGAAGACACGCAACATCACTTTCATCTATGGATTTTCCCCCGCTATCCTTGGATGAATGAGAAATTCGGAAAAAAGATTGAATCTGTACGTTTAGCGATGGAATATGCTAGTTAAAATATGAATACTCCTAAGAACTTAAGGCTTGTTGAAGAAGCAACGAAAGAACTAAAACAATATCTTGAGACTAATAATAAAAATTAACGTAGTATGTCAAAGTTATCTTATTACTTATTTGGGAATATGATTATCTTTGATCGGACAATTTTAAGACGATACGAAAATACTTACTTTATCTTTTCTAACGTTGTTACCATTTCTTCGATCACATCGAATCCTTTTTGCCAGAATGCTTCGGAGCAGATATCTATTCCGACTGCTTTGGTGATTTCTAAAGGTGATTCTGATGCGCCTTTTTCGAGCATTTCAATAACCTTATCTGCAAACTTAGAACCTTTTTCTTTATACATCTCATAGAGTGCCAAAGTAAGTAGATTACCAAAAGCATAGGCATAGCAATAAAACGGTGTGTGAAAGATGTGAGGGATGTAGGTCCATTCGTAGGCATAGAGATCATCTACTTTAACATGGGGGCCTAGTTGTCGGCGTAAATCTGCGATATAGGCTTTTGAAATGTCATCAGTAGTTTTGCCTTCTTGTAGCATTTCATGTGCCTTCATTTCAAAGCGGACAAATCCTGCCTGACGAATAATTGAGGCATATAGGTCATCAAGTTTGTCAAATAATAGTGTTTCTGCTTGTTTGGGCTCTTTTTCAAGCAGTGTTTCTGATAAGAGCATCTCGGAAAAGATGGATGCGGTTTCGGCGAGTGGTAGGCAGGCGTCATTGGTGAATTCAGTTTGTTTTGAGGAAAGGAGAAAGTGGACACCGTGGCCTAATTCATGAGCAAGGGTGGAAACACTGCGAGGATTACCTTTGTACGTGAGAAGGACATAGGGTGCAACTTGCGTATTTGGAGCAGCACAAAAAGCACCGCTGCGTTTGCCTTTTGTGGGCATACTATGCACATGATTTTTATCAAGGATGAGTTTAGCGTTTTGTTCAAAGTGTGGTGAGAACCGTCGAAATGATTCTAGCACCATTTGTACTGCTTTATCATACGGGATGTTATTCTTTTCTTCTCCGCGCGGAGCATAGAGATCGAAACGGGTGAATGTTTTGAGCTTGAGCTTTTGTTGTTTTAGTTTAAAGAAACGGTGGAAGACCTTTTCATTTTTCTCGCAGACCAGTAACAATGTTTCTATGGCTTTATCGGGTAAATCATTCCCTATATTACGTACTTGCAAAGGGCTTTGGTACCCTCGAAGGGTCATATTTTCGATGCGCCAATCAAGAACAATTGATTTATAAATTTCACCAATGACTTCACGGTTATTTTTGTAGGTCGAGAGAAGGAGGGTGTATGCTTCTTTACGTACTTGGGGTGACTTATCACGAACATGGATGAGAAGTTCTTCTTGGGTTCTTTTCTTGCCTTTGTAGGTATACTCCAATTTACTGGTTAGAATGTTGTAAACACTATTTAATGAACCAACGCCGGTGTTATCTTTGAGGTTGATAATTTTCTCTTCCTTTTCTGAGAGAGTATAGGGTTTAAATGTTCGCATACGTTCTAGATAATAGTGATACGGTCCACTTGCTTTGATGAGCTCGCGTGCTTTTTCTTCAGGAAGGTCTTTAAACCACAAATTAAAAAAGAGTAGTCTGTTACCAAGTTCAGTTAAGAAGTGTTCGACTTTTGTGCTTATCGCTAGTGATTGTTGGTCAAGAGCATTTTCACTTACTTTGAGATGATAGAAGTATGCTACTTTTTCAGAGCGGCGCTTCAATGATTCGAGATCTTGTAAGAATGTAATAAATGCTTTCTCGGGAACAGTGGTGGTAAGAAGAGTTCGTCGATCTTCAAGCGATTTAGTAAGGTTTTCTAATACTTTCATTTCTTCCTCTAAAGAGGATGTTTTTAGTTCATTGAGGTTCCAGGATTGTAGTTTGTATGGCATTGTACGTTTTAGGGAATAATAATATTTAAAAGTTATAGGCGCACTAAGTAGTGATTAATGGTAATGAATAATGGAAGTCGAAGCAGGTGAGGTAATTAACCTTGGACTTATAAGGGTACTACGTGAGGTGGTACACCAATACCAAACATCCTCGATGCAACTACTTGCTAAATCTAATTTTTTATTAGTTCGGAATTTGGGGGAAATTCTCATAGCAATGGGTAATGAAGATGAGAGAGCTTCTTTTGAGCTGGAAAAAATAGTAATTCCCCTTCGAAATCCTACTCAAAGTAACTATGATAAGGTTGAACGCTCCACTTTTAAAAAAGATTATCCTAATTATCGTCAACTCAGATCGGGATTAGTTGTAAGTTACAAAATTGCACTGGCAATTAATGAGGCTAATGCACCCGCCTATGAGCCACCTCATTTTTTGCGGATGCGCACTATTATTAATCCGTAGAGCAACAATTCTTATAAATGAAGTTTCGCTTCAATTTTTATGGATCTGAAAGTTGCAGTTGTTACTGGTGCAAACAGGGGAATTGGTTTTGAGGTAGCACGACAACTTGCTCGAAATGGCATCTTAGTTATTGTTACAAGTCGTGATGAAGAGAAAGGTCGAGCAGCTGTTGATCGTTTAAAAGAAGAAGGGCTTGTGGTCTATTATCATCAATTAGATGTGTCTTCTGATGAAAGTGTGGAGACGTTTGCTCAACATATGCAAGAGGGAATTGGCAAAGTGGATATATTGATTAACAATGCTGGAATTTTTCCTGAACAAGGTGGACCTCTTAGTTTATTTGATGTCGATTTAGACATAATTCGTAAAGCTTTTGAGACAAACACACTCGGAGCGCTGCGCTTGATTCGAGCAATTGTGCCTTTTATGAGTGCGGATGGAAAAATTGTTAATGTCTCATCAGGGATGGGTCAGTTATCGGATATGGATAGTGGTTATCCTGCCTATCGATTGTCGAAAGTTGCACTCAATGCTGTTACTAAAATTGCCTCGTCAGAATTGCAGGAAAATACTAATATAACAGTGAATGCAGTGTGCCCAGGATGGGTAAAAACTGATATGGGGGGCATGAAAGCTCCCAAGTCTGTTGAGGAAGGCGCTGATACTATCGTCTGGCTTGCGCTGGGCGCGGATGGGACTGATCCTACAGGTAAATTTTTTCGAGATAGAAACAGTATTGAGTGGTAAGATGTACCTTGAAGACATACCGGGCGTTGATTCGATTTGGAATTTGTTTATTAGAACAATGCCAGACTGGCGTTTTGATTCTAAACCTCCAGTAAGTGGACTGGCGGTAATTGGTAGCTCAGATTTAGTACTTGAAGGAAAAATAATACATATTGATTTTGTGAAGTATAATATTTCTCGAGAACACCAATTTGCTTTGAGTTCATGGCTGCTCCTTCTTCTTTTTTCTTTTTTTTTTTTTTTTTGTTTTAAAAATTAAAAATAAAAAATCCTAAAAAAAAAAAGAAACAAAAAAAATGACAACCCAC
>CAYIEX010000050.1:0-12506 GCA_964362485.1 uncultured Methanosarcinales archaeon
AGGTATAAACAAAAAGCATATATAAAATTACCCCAAAAGGTAATTAGACAAAAAGCGAAAGGGGTGGAAAAATGGTAGCAAAAATCTATACTGTACCGGATTGTGCGTGGTGTACAAAAGCCAAAACCTGGCTTAAGAATAATAACATTTCTTTCCAGGAATTAGACACCTCAGAAGTAGAAGACTATCGAGACCAACTAATTCAAAAAACAGGACAACTCAGTGTCCCCGTAATTGAGTTAGAGCAAAAAACAATAGTTGGATACCATGAAGATCAGATGCGTGACGCATTCCGTCACCCTGCATAATTTTTTTTCTTATTAACAACAAGCATAAAAAACAAACTTAAACAAGCATAATCTTCCATCATTCTTTTAAATCACGCACATTCTAGACCATTCATGTTCTCATTTACAATCACAAAAGAAAGCACAAACTCTCAAGCGCGTCTAGGGCTCATAAGCACCCCCCACGGCACGATTCGCACCCCCGCATTCATCCCCGTTGCTACAAAAGCAACCGTCAAATCACTTACTCCCGCTCAACTCAACGAAATTGGATTCGACGCCATTCTATCAAACACATACCATCTCTTTTTGCGACCAAGCCCAGATCTTATCGAAAAAATGGGCGGCCTCCACAAGTTCATGAACTGGCCTAAGCCAACATTTACCGATTCTGGCGGCTTCCAAGTCTTTTCACTCAAAGGTGAGATGTGCAAAATCGATGATCACCAAGTAACATTTAGATCCCACATTGATCAATCCACCCACATCTTCACCCCTGAAATTTCCATGCAAGTACAACGCAAAATCGGCGCTGATATGATCTTTGCCTTCGACCAATGCCTTGATATCAAAGCAGACTATGAAACCACCCAAAAATCACTCGCTCGAACCCACGCCTGGGAACTGCGAAGTCTTGAAGAATTCCAAAAAATTAACCAAGACAATCGTCAAGCACTCTATGGTATTGTCCAAGGCGGACGATTCAAAGATTTGCGCGAAGAATCTGCCAAGTTCATCGCATCACTTCCTTTTGATGGGATTGGTATAGGATCCATCTTTGGTGACCCCAAAGAAGAAAGTGTGGCGCTTGTAAAGCATGCCATGCACTATCTTCCCAAAGACAAACCAAAACATCTCCTGGGGATTGGCAGTGTTGATGACATTTTCTACTACGTCCCGTTAGGAATTGACACATTTGATTGTGTCCTCCCCACTCGCCTTGCTCGTGTAGGGTACATCTTCATTCGTCCCGAATCAGGCGGCAATGTAAACAACAAATTTCGTTTTCGAATCACCAACGCCCAATACCGCGAGGACAATCAACCACTCGATCCATCCTGCCACTGTTATGTCTGCAAAAACTTCACCCGCGCCTACATCCACCATTTAGAACGTTCTGAAGAGCTTCTCTTCTATACTCTCACCACATATCATAACCTCGCTTTCTTCTATCGCTTAATGGAAGAGATCAGGGAGAGTATTAAACATGACACTTGGGAAGAGATGAGCCACTTTTGGGTAGCAAATAATATAAAGTAACACGAGTTTCCATAATGAATGCAAAGTCCTATCACTAACAGCAATCAGACCATTGACATAGCAGATTTATTACCAGCGTACTCTCTTTTGCTGTGGGACACATCCGCCATAGGTAATGAAACATTAATCATAAGTGGCAACCTATCCCTTCGAGAAAAAACAAGATTACGACTTCAAATCGTCGATGAATGCAGGTCATTTCTAGCTCAACAAAGCCCCCACCTAATTACAGGACCATCAGCATTTATACCTTCCGTGCTGTACGAGTTAGGGTGTTTCGAACGTTCCCTACTTGCAAAGATTAAAGATACTACCATCGTCCAAAATATACACCAAAAGGAAGACTTGGGTAAATTAGTATCAGATTATAGCTCATTGTTGCAGGAATATCAACTCATCAAAACATCATTACCTATTTACCAAAGAGAGATCAGCTCAATGTATGATCCCTATAATCCAAACAAGACTCACAAAGAATTGGTAGGAACCGCATTTTCACATGCTCGCGAGCAGCCTTGTGACCGCATCGCCATTATCACGCGTGATCTTGAAGTTGTTAAAATGATTGAAGCCAAGAAATTAAACGCAAGAATTGCGCAAAATCAGGATTTAGCCAGTAGGATTACAACACTTTATTTGCCAAGACACGAAGCAACAAAAGTATTTAACATAGATGCACAAACATACTTTAGGCTTAGGGCACGAACATCTAAAAATAACTTGAAACTCGCCCTCAAAACTTCTGATTCTTAAGAGAACGAGGAACTTTAAAATCATCGAAACAAGAATAACTATTTTAAATAACTATAATCCCAACCCTGCAATGACCATCAACCTTGCCGACTATGACTATCCTCTTCCAAAAGATCGTATTGCGCAAGCACCCCACTCTCCCCGCGACCAATGTAAACTTCTCATCATTAAACACAACCCAGAAAATCCATCTAAAACTCAATTCATCCATGAGCGTTTCGATAAGATCACTAACTATCTTCACCCAAGCGACGTCCTTGTTATTAACGAAACAAAAGTAGACCATTGTAAAATCAAAGGCCACAAGAAAACCGGTGGTAAAATTGAAGTCGTCTTAACTCAACCGCTGGGGAACAATATCTATGAATGCCGCATTAAAGGAAGAAAACTTAAAGTTGGACTAATTCTCATTTTTCCCCATCATGAAGCCATAATTACCAAGCAAGACAATGATATCTTTCAAATCACCTGCAACGCTCCCATACCACCAGGAGATCTCGAGATTATAACACCACCGTACATTAAAGAAAAAATCAAAGAAGAAGATTACCAAACCGTTTTTGCCAAGACACCCGGATCCTTAGCTGCCCCAACCGCCGGTCTTCATTTCACCAATCGCCTCCTCACAAAGATCCAGGCCAAAGGAATCAAAATCGCAAAAGTTCAACTCCACATCTCATTCGATACTTTTCTCCCTATCCGAGATCTCAAGAACCATCAAACAGGAACCGAACAGTTTGCAATTGATCAGCATAACGCCAACATTATCAACTCTGGCCGAATTATTGCAGTTGGAACAACTGTTGTCAAATGCCTTGAAAGCGCAACCTGGAACAATGGAAAAATCGAAGCAAGTAACGGCGAATCACATCTTTTCATCAAACCAGGCCACAAATTCAAAGCACCCATAAAAGCCATGATCACTAATTTCCATCTGCCTAAATCATCACTCTTACTACTCACTGCAGCGTATCTAAAAACAGACCAACTTCTCAAAGCTTACCATGAAGCGCTCAAGCACGATTACAAATTCTTTTCACTTGGTGATGCCATGATGATTATAAAAGAATAAATGCCAGCTAATAACATTATATAGTCCTCAAAGAAAATGTTCCGGTAGGAACATGCGTCTTTGTGGACTATTAGTCACAAGAAATATGAAATTCTCCACATTCAAGAAAATCAAAGATTTTCTGAACAGAAATTAACATGGTTTATTTCTCGTTTCTGTGCACCCAACTTCAATCCGAATCAATTAGTTGGATGACTATAGTTCTCAAAGCGAATCTTCCGATTGAGCCTCATACGGACTAAGCTCCCTGAGCCCAATTAATAGTAAATTGCATGGCATAAAGTTCATTTATTTTTGCAATTTACCATGAGCTAATTATTTGTTTGTAGATACACATGCTCCCGAAATACAATGCGTTTCATAAGGACAGGTTATAAATGGTTCTACATCGACAAAACGATGGCCATTCACTTGATTACAAAAAGCTTCATTGAGTCTAAAACCTGCGCAACTATCCGCAGTAGTAGTTATTGATGAACTACCCGGTCCATCCGGGCCAGTCGCAGTTCCTCTTGTCATAAAATCTCCCCATCCGCTAGTTCCATCACTATCAACACAAGGCACAACCCATTTGACGGGATTGGTTTCACAAACATACCCTTCACCATCACTAGTATCCCCAGCATTTTTGTTTGTTCCAGCAGTAGTTCCGCAGCGATCCCAATTATTATTATCCCCACAAATCCAACCATAGGTTGCAGTATAAGGTTGATCATACGCAATACATTCTCCCACACCATCTCTTGTACGACAATCTGTGGAAGCACAACAACCAATTCGCCTAACACCATTGGAATTTGCTGGTGGAGCAACACTTTGATCTTCACCAGGACTATGACTCCACACTATCACTCCCCCGTCACACGATACACCCTCACAATTGCTATCTAGTTCATCAACTGTGCCATCACCATCATTATCTAAATCATCAGAACATAATGTCCTAGTATTCTCTGCAGAGGTGGGCGTAACTGCTGGCGGCGTAGGAGTAGAAGGCGTCGGTGAGAACGGTGGAGGTGAAGTAGACACAGGTGTAACAGGAGAAACAGTAGCCGTAGAAGTAGTAGAAGCTGTACTTGTTGAAGACAAAAGACAAGAACCATCATTTACTGTTGCGGCATCATTATAATTTGTTGCATTTACATTAGTACAACCATAAATATCTATTGAAGTTTCTGCCTCAGAGACAGTTAATTCTCCAGTATCATCTTCATCTATATCACAAATATGATTATTATTAACATCAAGACAACACCCCTCGGCATATCTGATATAAGGAGAATCACAGACTAGAATACCTGTAGTACTATCTCCTTTTGTAACATCTGGTAGTGGTCCGTTAGAATCTGAAACCGAAGAAGCTGAACCAACTTTATTTTTTTCAATCTCATCACACATATTGTCTCTATTCAAATCAAGACAACATTCATCGCCACGTTTCAGATATGGTGAATCGCAGATAAATTCGCCTTTTTGGTTAAACCCACCATTGACTTTTTCATCTAAATTTATTTTGGAATTTGACTCTTGACTTACCTCAGGATTAGATTCTTGGCTTGCTTTAAGATTTAATAATATAAACGCGCCCCCCGCAATGAGAATAATAATCACAACGACAACACTGATAAAAACTTCTTTCTTCAAAAGAGAATATTTCTTTTGAAAATCTAGAGGTTTTTCCTTCTGATCACCTTTCTTCATGATGCCAATTGAACTTTATAGGTTTATATATCTTTGTTTTGAATTTCAATAACGTGTTCTCAGAAAATACGAGTGTAAAAATGAATAAATCTAATCTATATTTGACTAAAAGTCTTCCTAATCCAACAGATAAATTCCTTCTAAGCCTTTCTGCACAATCCCTTCGCAATTTTTAATTTTATTGATCAATCTAAAATCCGTAGTTGCTTTGCGAATCTGGCCTAAACAATCCATGATTTGAGATGATGATCCCACAATAGGTATCCTGACCTAATTTAGAAATCATCCAAGCAATCTCTCATCAACTACTGCCGATTGTACACTTTGTCCACGTATACTCACTTCTTTTGGGATCCTTTGCTCATAAGAATATCCCACCTTAACCTGAAGCGGCGTTTCATACGACGCAGTTTCTAAATCAAGATCAATGTGACACGAGACATCGACTCTCTGCTGATCCTTACTCTCCTCTAAGACATAATACAAAGGAATTTCGGCATCCACAAAATTACAAGCAAGAGGCTGTCCACCCATAAACGCCGAAAGAATTGTGTACTTACGCGCTTGCCCTTGCGCTTCATTCGCTATCGAAAATGTAAAGCGCTGTGAAGTCCCATATCCCTCATGATTAAAATTTGTAAACGCAATGGGCGCTCCTTGCCCATCAAAGCGAGTAGTCGTAGCAGAACAACCCGCATCAGAAACATCATGAAGCGATGTCTTAATACAAACATCCGTGGAAAGCTCAACAATTGAATCGTATTCCAGTAACACCTCATACTTATCTTTGCGTTTATCTTGTCCAGCAAGGGTTAATCGCTTTACTATTCCGTTAAAGCGAATATCACGTGTTTCGCCACCCGGGTTAAATGTTGAGCGTCCCTCCAGAGAACCAATTTCGCTCAGAGCCGAACTGAGCTCAACTTTGTCCCTATCAAGTCCAGCAAGGGTGACTTTGACATTACGTAGTTCATACCCCGCATTATTTTTCAAATAAACAATAACCTCAAAAGGCTCACTAGGAACAGCCATCTCCGGAAATCGGGACTGCTCAGCAAGAACATCCAAAGCACCATAACCAATTTGATAATTTGTTTGCAATGTCGGATTCTCACTCGAGCATGAACTAACAAGAAAAGAAAGGGCTAATACCACTAAAAAAGAAAGAAATTTCATGATACCCCCACCCCACGTACCCCGTTATCTGCTACTGGCACCCCATTTTCGGAACGTATAACATTCACCGTAATTGCCATATCTTTGGTAACATTATAATCATAGACCAGCTCCGCACTAAATGTATCAACAAGATAAGGCTCTGTAAACGCGTTATATTCGTAAGGAACGGTAACAAAACAACTTGAAAGCGGCTGCAATCGTTCAGTTCCTAAGAGCAGGTTACCGCCACTACCCGTAAAACAATCCCCTGAATCATCAATAAACCCTTTATCCATCAAATCAAACTTGTACGATTGAATTCTGTTGATCTTACCAGTTCCAACATTTTCTATACTTGAGACAAAAATGAGCGTACTCTCCCCAATAATTGGTTGTGCTTCTGTATACCCAAATCCATAATTAATACGGGCAAACTCCTGAGGTGCCCGTGACAAGATATCCTGAGCTGATGGAAACTCCAATTTCATTACCTGCTCAACACGTGAATTCTTTGCTTCTACATCTAGACCATTTGGTAGAAAAGCTCGCTTTAGAATCGATGTTGTTTTTAGACCCTCCAATGTTGCAGTATAGCGAATTGTCATCGGCCCTTTAAATTCATCTAACTTCTCTTCGCTAGGAGTGCACACCAGCGCAACATCTGCAACTTTTCCCGAAATTTCAGCCCGACTATCCCCACCAGGTAAACTTAGCATACCGGGAACCGACACACCACCCTTTTTAAAAACACAGGATCCCCGCACACCAAGGGTTTGTCCGTGGGGATTCTCTATATGTAACTGAGCAACATAGCGTTGCACAAATGGCTCCCCTTCACGTCGAATTACTTGTTTTGGAAACGTTTTATCATTAATTTTAATCTCCGCTTTGGTAAATGCCTGGATCTCTTGATCTTGTGTTCCCGCAGCAGCCATCTGCGCTCGCCTCTTTCGTTCACGTTCAATACATTGATCAACGTCAGGAGCATCCTTACACAATGCCCGCAGTTCAGACTCTTCTTGTTTTTCTTTTTTACATTGTTCTAAATCCGTGAATCGATTTTCGAGTAAGCACCGACCCGTACTCCAAACAGGATTTTCTACACCAACCTGTCGCTGCTGATATTCGTTTTTTGCAGCTAAAAGTTCGGCAGGTCCAGGCGCAGAAGCAGAAAGAGTGGCATACGTATCAGGAACAATACCAAAAAGTAGCAAAATAAAAATATAACCAACAGCGATTGCCTTTATGAAATTAATAATTCCATTTTTCTTTTCTGTCTTAAACAAACCTAACAGTGCCCACCATGGGGTAAAGAGTAAAAAGTAACGTAGCGTGCCGCCAAGACCACTAAGAGTTAAACCTACCTCTTGTGTTGCAAATTCAATTAAACCAAGATCAAGAAAGAAAAAAGCAATGGGAACCAAACCAAATATTAATTCATTAACAAATCCTTCACCAAAATTACCATTTTCCACTTTGGAAAAAATTCCTCGCAGAATCATTCCAAAGAAAAATAAAGGAAGCAACTGATGCAAAATCAACTCAATACTAAATGTCCCACCCAAAAAAATATACCAAATCCAAAATATCGATACAACAACAATTCCTTTCGCTTTAAAGATAAAGAGACTACTGTAAAATAAAAAAATACTGCCCAGTAACAAAGCAAGTATCGGATTGCCAAGATATTCAACAAAGAAAAATGTTATAACACCAGCAATAAAGAGAATAAAACCAGGATCATCAATAGAATCCCAAACTCGAGCTGCACCTTGCCAAGCTAAAGCGCCGCCTACCTGTGCTGCTGCACCTGCCTTGACAGCTCCGGCACCTACCACTCCTCCTGCTACTCCACCTGCTATTTTGGCTCCACCACCTACTTTACCAAAAAAAGATCCTAGCTTAGGAGGAATAATTGCCATCTGTCACCAGAACAGTATAAAAAGAAGAGAGAATAAAAACCTATCGAAATGTACGGTTAAAATACAGACAAAACTCCGTGCAAATCTTATCGCACCATATCCACACGCAATTCTCGAACTTCGAGCGTCTTTCGGGGTGTAATCTTAACCGAATTTGTTCCCCGAATAGCATCATCACTAACATCAAAACTGATGGTTGCATTACGGGTATCAAAGTGATACGAATTGCCATTAAAGATTACTTGACCTTCGCGCGTCTTCGTCACATCAACAAAACTAAGCGCCACTCGTAAACGACGCGGGCCATCATTAACTTCTTCGTACTCCTCCTGAGATAGTTCAAAATAGTATGTTGGAAAGTCAACTTCTTGCAATTTTGATACAACAGTTACGTGAGTCAAGACATATGTTCCACGATTGGTCGAAAAGCTAATACTATTTTCTCCTTGACGAACATCACCAGCAGCAAGTTCAAGAGGTATTAAAGCCACATCACAGTCTGCAAGAGCATTGTAAATCTCCTTCCCATTAAGCCTAATTGATAATGGACCCGCTTCACCATATCGGCATTCAGGTTGAAATTTTAACGTTACACGGTCCAAATTATTTTTCTCTGTTTCGGATACCAAAAAAACATGATTTGCAACTTGCGATTCACGATTTGTAACATCAGCTACAACTCTAACTTGCTCGGCAACAAACTCATTAGTTCGCCAAAAGGCAAGACCGGGTGATGACACGCTAAAGAGGAGGACGTTTTCGGACCGTAAAAGATCACGTGGCAAGGTAATAGGTCTAAATGAACTGCTAGGATCTCCAGAATATACTTCCTCCCCGTTGAGTGTAATAATAAGATGACCTTGAAGTGTTTTAGTGGTAAAACTCAAAAGCGGACTTTTAATATCATCAAGCCCATCAACTTGAAATGTAAACTCACTAGGCTTTTTGGAAAGAATTCCCCGCTTCGCTGAGACGACACTCTTTTCAGAAATAATTTTACTTTCTTCACTCGTATAAACGTTGATAACGGGCAAAGGATGCTCGATTTCTTTTTGAGTCAAATAATCAATACGCCCGGGACTTTGTAGTATAAAATTCTTAATAACTCCCGCTTTGCCAGACGAGCCGCTCGATTTACCTGAACTACTAGAGTCTTGCTCACCCAGTAATTCTGCTCTATCCGCAGGTGGAATGAGAATAATAAACATAATTAACACACCCGCAATAATTGCAATAAGAACTGCTGCACCAGCCGCTTGACCCTTTGATGACATCGCTAAATCCACCATGCTCGATGCAAACGATTTGATATATATAAAGTATTCTGTTACCCGACAATGGAGTTTGGAGTAACTATGAAACGTTTTCTCGGATCTGTCCGGAAATGATCCATTTTGTATACTGGCGCAAGAAAACCATGGGTTTTCTGCGCAGGAATGCAATCGGTGTTTCATTCCTTGCGCCCTTATGAGGCGCATTTTTGTCGAGAGACAAAAATTATGGCGCCGTGCTCCAGTATACAAACCAACTCTTATCCGGACAGAGCCCGTTTTCTCCAAACCTTTTTATAACTCCCCTTCTCTACTTACCTATGCTCAAAATTAGTACAGATTTCAAAAGAGGGACAGTTAGTCTTAAAATTACTGACCTTGATGATTTATGGTATCTCAGCCAAATCATTGAAGAACAAGACTATTTGACCGGCATCACAACGCGTAAAATAAAACTAGGATCGGATGATAATGCCTCCATCATTAAAAAGACATTCAAAGTCACAATCGATGTTGAGAAAGTAGATTTAGCAGCAGAAGAGCTAAGAGTCAATGGGACCATTATAATAGGCCCCGATGACATTCCCCAAGGCAGTTATCAATCTATCTCTCTTACTATTGGTGATGAATGTACCATCCAAAAAGCCGAATGGCCACTCCACCTTCAAGAACAATTAGATCAAGCCTCCCAGAAAAAATACTGTTACCTACTTTGTCTATTTGATCGAGACGACGCAATCCTTGCCCTAACCAAGAAATCCGGCTTTGAGGTTCTCGTCAAAACCGCCGGCGAAGTTACGAAGAAGAACCAGGCAATTACGATTAAAAAAGAATTTTATCAAGAACTTGAAGAACTCCTACAAGAATATAATACCCGTTTCCAGCCCCAAACCATCATCATTGCTTCCCCCGCATTTTACAAAGAAGACTTGGCGAACCGAATCAAGAATCCTGACCTTAAAAAGAAACTCGTTCTCACCACTGCCTCAGACGTTTCTGAGCGGTCGCTGGAAGAAGTAATGCGCCGACCAGAACTCCACGAAATCCTTAAAGATAGTCGCCTCCGAGAAGAACAAATTCTCCTCGAAGCGCTGTTAAGTGCAATCAATACCGAGGGTTTAGCCGTGTATGGTAGAGCTGATGTAGAAAGAGCTACCCTTGCCGGTGCTGTAAAAATTATTCTCTTAACCGACCAATTCATCGCCAAGCAAAAAGAAGAAGGTACATTCAAAGAAACGAATGATATCCTCAAGCTCGCATCTAAAAATCAAGCTAAAATTCATATTCTGAGCATCCAAAATAATGCTGGGAAACGCTTAGAGGGCCTTAGCGGAATCGCAGCTTTACTGCGATATAAGCTAGAATGGTAAAACATATTCTTAACATTTTAAGACGACAAATCAAGCAAAGGCTATATGATGCAAAACCACAACCTTTTAATAGTAGTGTACTTTACTGATGATCAAGTAACAAATGTAGTTGATCAAAGATAAGTAACAATTTGATTAACTATCCGTCAATCAAACAATAGTTGATTAAGAGGTTGACTAATTATCCTTAACTAATCACACAAAAAGAGGTTGATGGGTTATTAGTACGAGGTAGTCAGTAAGACTAGTTTCACAAAAAGGAGGGGTTTTGAAAATGATCGTAAAAGAAGAATTGCTAAGCAAATTAAGGCGCTACTTTGACCTTAATTTATATGAAGTAAAATTATGGACTGCTTTATTAAGTCGTGGCGTATCCACCGCAGGTGAGCTCTCAGATATTGCAGATGTCCCTCGCTCTCGAAGTTATGATGTTCTTGAATCACTTGAAAAAAAAGGCTTTGTTGTCATGAAGCTTGGCAAACCAATAAAGTACATCGCCATACCTCCCACTGAAGTAGTTGATCGTGTAAAGAAAAACATGAACGTAGAAGCACAAGAAAAAGTCAAACGCCTCGAAACAGTTCGCGGGTCTCCTCTTTTAACCGAGCTTGAAAGTTTGCATACCAATGGTATTGCTCTTGTCGATCCATCTGAAATGAGTGGTTGCCTTCGTGGACGAAATAACTTGTACAACCACCTCGACCTCCTTATAAAAGATGCTAAAAAAAGTGTAAACATCATGACCACAGAAAAAGGCTTCATGCGTAAAGCTGAAGGCCTCCGCGCTTCAATGGAAAAAGCTCGAAAGCGTGGAGTTCAGATTCGTATCGCAGCACCAATTACTAAAGAGAACAGAAAGCACGCTGATGCTCTTAAAGGTGTTGCAGACGTTAAACATCAAGAAAAAGTCAATTCTCGCTTCGTGACCGTTGATGGAAAAGACATGGTCTTTATGACCCTTGATGATAAAGAAGTTCATCCTTCCTATGACCTTGGTGTTTGGGTAAAAACCCCCTACTTCACGAATGCTATGGATGATATGTTCGAACACGTCTGGAACGCAAGTAAATAAATATGAAAATTTATTTTTTTTCTTATTTATATTTCTAACAATGGGACTCTTCAGTAAAACAGCAACGAACCGAGTGGATGAACTAATTAAAGCATTAGATAATTTTGCTGCATTTCACAAAGAAGTAAAGTTTGTCTCAGCCAATTTTAACTATTCAATGGAACAGAGGACAAGAAAAGCTATTGAAAACGCACAATACATAAAGACGCTCATTAGCACCAACGAAAAAGTAATAGACTTCTCTAAATTTGACGAGTGGGAAAAATCACCCCAAGAATTAGATAAAAATCATGTCCAACAAGAAATCTCTAGCTGGAATCAAAAAGATAAAGCGAGGTTTAAAATAATTCTAGACAATATCTCGAAAGCGATTAAAGAACTGCGCAATAAGTTGCAAGAAGAACACCTTCTCGCGTAGAATACAACGCATTACTTTTATAAACAGTCTCCACTTCTCCAAACCCAATGGATCTTAAAGCCCTTATCAGCAAGCTTCATCCTCTTGAAAGAAAAGTTCTTCCTGCTTTAAAAGAATACAGCAACCTACCACAAATCGCCAAAGCAGCCAATCTCGATGAAACGGAACCCATGCGCGCGCTGCAGTGGCTGGAAAACAAAGAAGTCCTCAAAATCACGAGCG
>CAYIEX010000051.1:0-12183 GCA_964362485.1 uncultured Methanosarcinales archaeon
TAACTCCCCGCTCCTAAGCCACCATCAGGATTAAAGAGATAGAAGCTAATCCTATTTTCACGATCTTCACTATTTTCAGCGCTGTACATACGAAAAGCCCACTCATGTTCACCTGCATTTCCTTTACTCATCCAATGAACATATCCAGTTCCATCCACACGATCAAATGTTAAAGCACTAGGTTTGATCCATGCCGAGATAGTCATTTGACCCGTACTTGGAACACTAAAATCATTATGATCTGCAATCTCAACAACATCATCTTGCCCATCAAAATCTAAATCAGCAAGAGGAGCAACGGCAGCTGGAGTTGCACTAACTGGATTGTTTAGTGAAGCAGTTAAGTCCACAATACTAGGATTCGCAATATCGCCATTGGAATAAAACCGACCAGACCTCCTTGTAGCTGAATAATCAGTAATAACTGAGTCGTCATCGTTTAACTTATACCATGCTACAAGATGTGCTGCAGCGGCATAATTACCGCTATTCGCGCTAAGCCTAAAGCGAGGTCCTCGAGCATACATTTCTCTAATCTCCTCACCAGATAGTGCTCGTGAGAAGATCGCAACATCAGCAATATTTCCATCAAAAAAATCTCGCCCATTTCCCGTACCAATACGAAGAGGTGCTCGTCCGTTGGTGGGCGTTACAATTCCAGTATAGCGGTCCTGATCCTGAACAATACCATTTTTATAGAGATAAATACTGTTTTTATCTACCTTAGCAGTAATCAAAACCCACTCTCCTGATGTGAGTTCCTCTTTAAAGTAACTTGAGACACCTTTTCCATCCGGATTATATATCCCAAATGTAATTTTATTGACACCGTTGCTATCCCGACCATATACTTTAAAATTCCACTCGTGCTCCCCACCACGTCCTTTAATAACCGGGACTACGTAGGAATCACTACGTGACTCAATAAAATCAGATGGTCGGACCCAAAAAGAGATCGTCATCTGATCTTGGATACTAAATACATCGTTATCCGAAACTTCAATATGTTGAGCACCGTTAAAATCAATAACGGCAGCCCCAGCCGAGATTACAGCGTGAGCAGCACCTGCTAGTGTTAGTAATAACACTAAAGGTATAATTTGTTTCATTGTGTGTTGCATAGAGCTTTCACTATACCGTATAGAGGACCTATAGTATATATGGGTTTGTCGCCAACCATTGACGACAATAGGAAAAGTCTATAAAGCTAAGAAACGCTAGAAATGATCTTAGATTCTATAAATTAACGCATTGTAAAGCTTATCCAATGACCATGGACGAATCCACAATTTTAAAAGAACTTGGACTTTCAAGTAATGAAGTAAAAGTATACCTTGCGTCACTTTCGCTAGGGAGTAGCTCAGCAAACACCATTGCCAAGCAAGCAAGTCTTCTACGAACATCAACCTACGAAATTTTAAAATCTCTTGCTGATAAAGGAATTGTGAGCCACGTCATGAGAGGCCGAGTCAAACATTTTGAAGCAACAAGCCCCGATCGGCTGCTTCAACTTCTCGAAGAGAGAAAGGAACGATTCCAACAAGTATTGCCAAAATTAATGAAAATGCGGCATTCAATTATCGAAAAGCCCAGTGTCGAGCTCTATGAAGGAAAAAATGGTCTTAAAACTATCTTAGAAGATGTGCTTCGAAATGCCGAATACAAATACTTTGTAATTGGAAACAATACCCGTTTTCGTTCTCTTTTACCAGACTATTTTCGCCGATCATTTCTTCAGCGTCGTCTTAACTCCAACATTGTATGCGAGCGAATCGCCGAAGAAAGCAAAGAGACCGATGAATTACAAAAAGTAGAAATGGAGGAAAAAAGAGTGACCAAAAAAATGCCGGGTCTTGAAAAAGCAAATGCAGAAATTTTTGTCTATGGGAATAGAATCGCCATCTTTACCCTAGTTCACAATTATCCCATGGGCATTGTTGTTAAAGAAAAGAATATTGCAGATCTTTTCCGTATTATTTTCAATGACTTATGGAATCAACGTAAATAGAGAAGCATCAAAAAGGATCCAGAAAATTACCATCATGTCTTTTTTGTCCCACTAGTGAGGGAAAATGTTAAATCCGTCATTGCCTTCATAAGGACTTATTGTATTATTTGTCCCATGTACCAAACCTACAATCAATTCACACGTTCCAGAGCGCAGTATCACATAGAAAGCCCTCTTGAAAAAATTACGTACGCTCTTGCTGCTACACCACAAACCGAAGTTCTTTATTATCCCTCACGCCACGTATCCCAAAAAATAACCTATACTTCACATCCTCGTGCAATCGATGAAATAATAGGAAAATCAGTTGTAAGCGAGCAGTGTCCCTATACTGCACCGGCAAGAACGTACTCTCAAACCCCCTATACTCAAGAGTTTCGGGTCCACTCTAACTTCCATGAGGAGTATCAATTTACCCCCGATCCATTTTTAAAACCCGGTCACGAGGGACGCTTCATTGGTCAAGCTCAAGAAATCCAATCCTACATAGAAGAAGCATTTGAAACAATGTTCTCTCAGCAATTTCCCACAAATATCCAACTCAGTATTCTTCCCAAACAAGAATTCCAAAAGCTTACAAAGAAAGAAGGAGTAATAGGCCTCTCCATAAACAGAAAATCACAAGGACTTCTCTCTGAAGTATTTGTGCTAGAAGGGTCACTTGCTCGAGTTATGCTAACATTAGGGCATGAATTGGGCCATGTCTTAACACCAACATTATCAACTGCTCATGATGAAGAAGCAAAAGCATATGCCTTTTCCTTTGCCTGGATGCAAATAATTAAAGAGAACAATATAGCCAACCTCGCAGACGCATTCATAATAGAAAATCCTGCTATCAATGGTCTGCATGATGTTGCCTGTAATTTTGTGATGAATATTATGAAAAAAGGCACAATAGCGTGGCATATCTACCAGGAATTAATCCAGAAGATTCTCGTGTGTCCTCGTCCATTAAATTCTGGAGGAAATTAAAATAATACCCAAAATACTATTAATAAGTGATAAACCAACAAAGTTTTATAAAGAAGCCATATTTTACCCACAGGAATGTCGTTAGATCGTATTATCATCATGGCTTGTGGACTGCCAGGCTCAGGAAAATCAGAAACAACGGAATGGCTGGCAAAACAATTAGAGTATACATGGTGCTCACAGGATAAAATCCGACAAGAGATAAAGCAGACTTCGTATAACCAAAAATTAAATTCAAAAGTACGTAGAATTCTTAATGAGCGTATAACCGTAAGCTTAGATCGGAACCAAAGTGTGGTTATCGACAGGGGCTACGGGGAAAAGAAAAGTCGTGATGCACTATATGATAAAGTCGCCGCGTATGACCCCACCATAGTACTAGTGGAGTTTTACTGTACAAACGCAACTGCTAAAGCACGCATGATAAGAAGGCCACCCTCTAGCTCTATTTTCTCGCCGTCGCCCGATCCTTTAGTGTACAGCCAAGAAATTAAACTATGGCAAGACCCGCGAAAAGATTTAGAAACACACCTCGACTTGTCATATCTTCAGTATGACACACAACATTCACAAATTAAAGAAATTTGTGTTCGTGAAAAAGCTCGTCCCATCGTTGATATACTCGAGACAAAGATTAGACAATATTGTAAAACGCAAGGATACAAACCACTCAGCGTTTCGCGATAATAACTTAAATCACCCCCATTTCTAAGAACAAATGCTCATTAAAGATCTCAGAGTTATTTTTGGATCAAATGCCAAATCACAAGAAATACTTCTGCTCTTAGACCATGCCAAACTAGTTGTCCGACAGGGATTCTACCCTCACGAGATTACATCAGTTCAAGATTTCTGTCACAAAAACAATCTCCATGTCGTTCAATCGAAATTTAAAGTCGTTATTCCACAAGGAGGATTCCATGATGGAGGCCTACGTGTAGAAAAAAAAGATCAACGCGCCGGGATGATTTTTATGTACATCAGTAAGGATGAACTCCTCGCATACAAAGCAAGTCTTGCTGAGCTAACGTTAAATCACCAGGAGCTCGGGGAACTGCTCGGCTATCCTCCCTGTTGTATCCAATATTTTAAAGGAAGCTTCAGCTCAGAAAGGACAAACCTTCAGATTATACCAACCAACCCTTGGACCAACCTCTCGCGGCGCGAATCAGATTTTGTACTGCTATCCCACTTTCCGTGTTCGTCCGACTGCCAATTAAGCATTACTCTCGCCCAAAAATATTATAACATAATAAAAAAAAACGATCTAGATTACGCAACTACGCTTCTGCAGAATTTACAGTGTCTACCGGAATAAGATCAGCATCATTAGAGGCCGTACCGCCAATTCTCTCCTTGCAGCGCTCTTTAATATCACGTGTTGTAAGGCCATCACATAAACTAGAATCATTAAGTCTTGCCGCTACGTTATACACACAAACATCTTTATTGAAGGAGTTTGCGATCCGATTGCACGTTGATGCAGTGGTCGTATTCACTGCAACTGAGAAGATGCAAGACTCAATTTTATCACGCGGGAGGAAATTACAAACTATATCACGACCACTTTGAAGGGCAATGGTCTCAAAACACTCCTCACGCTGTGGAATATGATTAATTAAAGCACAAAGAGCCTCTTTATCTCCACCAGTTGCCAGGTTAAAGTTACAATTATCTTTCCAATAAGTGCTATTGATTTTGGCACAAAGAGTTTTATCATTGCGTACAACAGCTACTTGTTCAATACAATAATCCCTCGTAAGAGATCCAATAATAGAATCACATACCGCAGTATCATTCAATACTCGAGCTTCTTGAGCATAACAATTATCGCGCAGCCCTCCATCACTCATTGCTGCGCACTCACCAGCTTCCAAAAGACAGTTTTCACGCGCGGATCCTGAAAGATCATCACACGACGTTGTAGTTCTTGTACATCCAAGTGCCACAAGTAACACCAATACACCAACAATAATAGCTATTCTCATAAAATCGTAAACCTCAAACGGATTTTTAAGCTTTACGCAAAAAATGGCCTAAGAAAAAGTGCAAGGAAACAAAAGAACCAAATCACAAAACAAACTAAAAACGAGAAATCACTTAATCTCCGCAGTGGCATAGTTATTTATGAGTGGGCTGAACTAGATTAATAATAGACCCAATCACGGCAAAATCTGTTTTCATTTGCTCAAAAATAACCGGACTTCGACCATTATACAAATAATTTGCCGGATGAATTACCGGAATAACCACAACATTTTGCCCGGCAAGTTCCACGTTATGAATTTTTCCACGCAACTGAGTGATACCTTTTTTTTTCAAGATCCTCTCCGTAGCAAAATTACCAATCGTCACAATAACTTTTGGCTTCATTATAGAAATTAACTGATCCAAACGTTCCCGACAATTTTCCACCTCTTTTTTGTCTGGATTGCGATTATTTTCTGGCCGGCATAGAATCGTATTCGTAATAAACACCTCATCACGTACAAGTCCAATTGTCCCCAACAGTTCCTGTAGAATTTTCCCAGACATCCCGCAAAAAGGAATACCTTCCTTATCCTCCGTCGCTCCTGGCGCCTCACCAATAAACAGCACTTTGGCCTGCGGATTGCCCGAACCAAACACTACTTGTAAGCGAGATTGACAGAGTGCAGGGCAACGTTGACAATCTTTAAAAGAATTCTTAAGTTGATCGTAGTCCACTATAACTTAAAAGTTAAAGTACTTAAATAATTTGCGGATTACTACAATAGTTGAAGACTCCGTACTTAGAAAAAAACTACCCTCCAAATACTAAAGCTCGGATACAGTTTAATAGTCCCCACATAGTAGCACCAGAACAAACATTTTTAAATGAATCGTCATTCTAGATTAAAATGGCAGAAATATATGATTTTAATAATAAATTGAAGCAAAGAACAAATACACGAACATCATCGATACAAGATAAGCCTTTAAGTCCGCGTGCGAAAGCAGCTCTACAAGAAATGGCCTCATTACTCAGAGGGAATCCGGAACTCGCAGACAGGACAGCACGCTGGTTAAGTGGGGAACTGCCAGGTCAAGTTACCCTCGCAGAAAATCAGTCTTATTTTGGCATCGTAGGAAGACTTGAAGACATCCCAAGTAAATATGAATTTGTTTCGAATACAAAAAGGGATCAAATGATTGACTCCGAGAAGATCTATGGACGATTTGAGCATCTTGTACCACAATATCAAAAAATGATCATCTGTAGAACAGCCGTCGATAATGAGAAAAGAGTACTGGAAGGTTTCGTAGGGATTTACGGATTACCAAAATAGGGCACAGTAACCTTTATAAATAAAACCTGCTGCCCATAGCAAAATGGAAGAGCAAGAGGTCCAAAACGGAAAAATAAGACGCTTCATCAAAGAAGCGATTCGTGTAATCCACGTTACAAAAAAACCAACAATGGAAGAGTACAAGACTCTTGTTAAAGTGACGGGCATCGGAATTCTCATTCTTGGTGCCATGGGATTCATTATCTTCCTGATAAAACAAATCATTAACAATAAGCTCTTTTAAAATGGAAACACATCTATTCGGACTGCGCACAGCAGCAAATCGTGAAGACCAGGTTGTAGACTATCTAAGCTCAAAACTTTATAAGAATAACATGGGTATTCTTGCCGTCATCCGTGCTCATGGTATGCGTGGCTACATCTTTGTCGAAGCAACATCACGACCAGATGCCGAAGCAGCAATCGCTGGTGTTCCCTATGCGCGAGGCCTTCTCCCTCATGAAATTCCATATAACGAAATCGAACACATGCTTGAACAAGTCAAAGTGGAGATGAATATCCAAAAGAGCGACATTGTTGAAATCATCGCAGGACCATTCAAACGTGAAAACGCCAAAGTCATGCGTGTGAATAAACAAAAAGAAGAAATCGTTGTTGAACTTCTCGAATCCGCTGTACCCATCCCCATCACCGTAAAAATGGATGCAGTTAAAGTAATCCGCCGAGAAAGCGAAGACGAGTAAGTCACAATTAGTAGAGCTCAATCTTCTAATTTTATTCCCTTTGCGTTTGAACCATCATCTTGTTGCGGTTTCAAAGGGAATTTAGATATGCTGGTTGTGAAGCCAGAAAATATTTTCAGGCATTTCTTTATTTTTTAACAACTGATCCTATCTCGACCTTCCCACAATCAAACCGTTAAAACGATGATCAAACACCGGAAGAATTCCTAAATAAATTGCTGCCTCATCGTATTTTTTAAAAAAGAGATGTAATTTCATATTTCTTAATAGCCGAATATAATCACGTGCAAATTTGATGTATTTTGGATCTGTTCGTACACCATCCATAAATTGAGGAGTGAAGTTTTTGCGGTCAATATGAAACGTTGAAAAAAGCGCAGCTCCCATCACTGCAAGCGTCATATGAAAACCAAGCCAATAGACATGACTCTCAGTTTCAGTCTCAACACGTAACATAGTTTCATAACTATCAATGGGGTTAGTAGAATACATGTTGTGCCAACCAAAACCAACCGTCGCCGACGTTTTGGATGCAAGATACTCAGAATATAATGCAATCCCTTCCTCGCGATATCGCCTTGCGAGCGTTGCTAGATTCGTAATTTTCTTTCGTGAAAGTCGTTTATCACGAACATGGCCCAACTCATGGATTAAAAATCGTGAAAAATCAGTATAAATATCATAAGCTCCAGCACGAGAAGACTCAAACCAACCTCTCAACCTTTCAACATTCACAAAAACATTCAAAACGCGCTGGTTTTCATTAAACTCGACTTTGACTTTACGAGATTGTCTCTTATGTTCACTCGTGAGCACAAAGCCCCGATGCCGAGATTTCTCAACAATGTAAAAATTGAGGTTAAGATCAAGTTTATCAGCAAGGTACAACTCAGCAAAAAGTTCCCCTTCTTTTCGCAGTAGGTCAGCAATTACCGTTTTAATCATAATCGCATTCGCTGCCGTCAGTTCCGGAAAGGATAAATTGTACTGGCCACTTAAATCAATAAAAAAATTGATCCAGTCTCGAGCTTCCTGTGCCCCATCCGCCACATCGTAGAGGTGCTGTCCATGATAGTCAAAAATAACCGTAAGAAAAAGTTTGCCTCGCAACGCATCATAGTACGTGGGCAAATTAAGTGAATAGCGATATCTTCCTGCCAACTCAGAACTAATAATCTTATTCAAATTCTTCTCATCATCATTCATTAGTTGAAGAAGTGTTTCAATTCGGGGTAAAACCTCATCGATTTTATGTTCGAATACTAAGAATTGATCAAAGTTTCGTTTGTATCTCTCAACAAAATAAGCAGGAAAACGTTGATAGCGAGAATACCGATTGAATTGAACCTCATAATTCTTCCTAAAATTAGCATTAATCGCTCGGACTCGCCGTAAAAACGGAAGAATCCCTTCAACTGGAACTGCTTTGAAGAAGAATAACCAATTTTGAGGATGATCACGATCAATTCCCCTTGCCCGTAAATTTGTAAGCCAAGTTTCTAATTGCCGAACAACTGCAGAAAAAGGCCACTTACCGCCAATGTGCAATTGTTGTAATAAGCGTGTAATAAATGCACCAAAATTTTTTTTATTTTGAACCTCAAGCGAAGGATATTTTTTCGAAAGCGTGTCAAAATCATCAATGATTCCATCAAGTCCCCTCAGAGTACCATGTAGTTCAACAATGGCATCACACACCCCATAAATTGATTCTTTAAGTTCAACTAACTCCGCTTGAGCCATAACCCAGAAAGAAAGATCTATGACTTAAATGTTTTGCTAACGCACAATAATTATAAACAACAATCCAATTTTACCCCACATACGGCTGTGGTCAAGTGGTATGACAAGAGCTTCCCATTATGACAGCATAAGAAAAAGCTTTTAGTCCGGGTTCGATCTGTTTCCACGAAAATCCCGGCAGCCGTACTTTACTTTATCATAAGTGTCAACTCAAAATTGACATTTCAGTTACAGAAGTTCACAGAAAAAATAGTATTTACTTCTTGCTCAAAATTTCTAACGATGACATCCTCCTCCGTTGAAAACTAATCAGAATCCCCAACACCAAAAACACCACAGCAATGCCTAAAAAAACTATTTCACCTGTAAAATACCGTAACAAAAACAAAATCACCGCTGCCAGTAAGAGTACCGCAGCGAGTATATAACATACCAATTGTAATGAAATCAGTATAGCCTTTCGCAGCAACCGTCTAAAACGTCGATGGACTTCAATCTCCACTCTGGAGTAAAACCGATTAAATTCATTCTCTGCCTTCGCTGAAAGCAGATCTTTAAGAACTGAAGCCAAATTCATCGTTTTTTCAACAATGACTGAAGTGCAAGACCAGCAACCACCCCAGCTCCGAACGCTGCAGCAACAGAGCCTAGCGGGTGCTCTTGAATCTTACCCTCTATTTGTCCCTCCAAATCTTGAACCTGTGCTTTAAGATTTTCCAAGCGTTCATGTATCGCCGATTCATCTAAATGTCGTGCCATAGTAATAACCTCAACAAGATGATAGAAGCCATCTATAAATGACCTACCCCTAGAGAGTATATTCAATGCAATGATAACTAAAAACAGCGATCCCCTTCACAGCATGGCTTTATATGGTGGCAGTTCGGACATACATACTTCTGCTTAATCGGTTCCATCTCATGATGGCATTGTTCGCAATGTAAGGGCATAAATTACCTAATAGAATAATATTTATAAAAACATACTAACGAATCGACAAAAAAGTAATAAAAATTACGCTGCAGTTTTCTTCTTATTCCAAGTATAACGTCGAATGGTCGCAGTTGCACCAAAACCACATGAAGCACAGCGCTTTTTGCGTATATGATATGCATGCTTTCCACAACGTCGGCAGGGAATGTGGGTAACTTTACCCGACTTCTTACCCATACTAGCTGTTCCTTTACCCATGGTTTAATCCTCTTATGCAGGAGAAATGATTGTAATTGTGTCTCCGCGAATAAAAACTGTTCCTACCTTGCGTCTAAGTTCACCATTGTGATACTCATCCGCATCATCAAGTACAACATTGATGTGAATGTCAAAAGCTTTAAGCTTTCCAACATACCGGAAATTATTCTTAAGATCAACCATAACGGTCTTGTTACGTGCAGCATTTAATGCATCTAAAGGTCGTGATTCTTCCATAATTATTACCTCGAAATAAGTTGAAGGATAGTGGTTCCTATATAAATGTTTTGCTTGGATTACCTAGAGCTCAAGTCCCATACTCAAACCCATATCTTTACTATAATTTTACACCACAATACACGATACACGCAAGTACAGCAGGACACGTATAAAAACAATTATAAAGACCGGTCGTATTCATTAATATATGATTAACTTCTCAAAACTACAAAAAGAATTCCAAACTTACGACGAGGAACGTGAAAAACTCATCAAAAAAAGCAGGGATGTTCTTAAACTAAGTAAGCAAATAATTTACGCCGTTCACCGCGACGAAATGACCAACGCAGCCACCCTTGTTAAAGACATCGAAAAAGAACGCAAAGAACTTGAAAAAATCGCAACCCATAACGCTAAAATGTCCTACGAAGGCAGCTATAAAATTGCCATCCAAGAATATGTGGAAGCTATCCTCTACTACGAATTTGTCAAAAGCGGTAAGTTACCCGAGCTCAAAGTGCTTCCAGAGCATTATATCCTTGGACTCTGTGACCTTCCTGGTGAATTAACTCGTCGCGCAGTCTACATGGCAGGAAAAGGCAAAATAGATTCTGTAATCAAAATCCGTGATGAAGTGGATAATATCTACGGCGAACTTCTCAAATTTGACTTTCGCGATAACGAAATCCGGCGTAAAGTTGACGCTGTAAAGTACGAATTACGAAAAATGGAAGATCTTGTATTGGATTTAAAATTAAGAGGACGTGTCGATGGGGAGCGTCAAGGATCTAATAACTCTTAATAAACCACAAGACCACGAACCTGGTCTGGGAATATTTCAATTTTCAAACCGCTATTCTGTGTTTGACTGGGGTGAAATGCCAAATCATATTCCTCATAAAGGCAGCGCAATATGTACTATTGGCGCACACTTCTTTGAACTTCTGCAACAGTACTGCGTCTCAAATAGGAATGTGAGCGGACATCAAATCGATAGTCATTACCGTGGGATAATCGCTCCCGAGGGTGGGATAACGAGTATCCACCAGATTAAAACGCCACCCCAACAGATGCTTGTTAATCTTGTACGTGTCATTAAACTTTCATTCCAAGAAGGACACTACGATTACGGGGGGTATAACACAGAAAATGTAAATTACCTTATCCCGCTAGAGATAATATATCGCAACACCATCCCTGCTGGTTCAAGTGTATTTGGTAGAATAGATCGAGGGGAACTTACTCTTGAAGAATTGGGACTCAACCATTATCCAAAGCCAGGAGAAAGCCTTCCACATCCATTTTTTGATTGGAGTACAAAACTTGAACAAACGGACCGCTACTTATCAAAACAAGAAGCAATAAGAATTATCCATCTAAATTCTTCTCAGTGGACAAACATGCTTGAAATTCTTAGTACTGTAAACACTCTGATTAGTCAAGAAATAACCAAGTTAGGATTGCAAAACGACGACGGAAAAATCGAGTGTGCCATTGATTATAAAGGTGATGTTATCCTTGTTGATGTAATTGGTGCTCCTGATGAATGTCGCTTTAGCCGGGGCACTACACCCATTAGTAAAGAAATTGCTCGTGATTATTACCGCACAACTCCCTGGTATCAAGATGTTATCGCTGCAAAACAAAAAGCCAAAGAGATGGGTCGTAAAGACTGGAAATCATTGTGCTCATCAGCACCCGATCCACTTCCAAAAGAACTCCTCGAAATCATCTCACAAATGTATATGTCAACCGCCAATGGACTCATAGAACGGCAACTTTTTAATTCGCCACCACTAACGGAAGTGATCGAAAAATATAAAAATTGGCAAGTCCAATCACATCAGCAAACACCTCATTGCCCATAATCACCCTATAAAATTATAAAGAAAACCATATTCTAAAAGACTATGAAAATCCTTGCTCTCTCTGACATCCACGGCGACCGTACATTCATCAAAAGAATGGCAGAAAAAGGCGCAAAGGAGAAAGTAGATCTCGTCATCCTCGCCGGTGACATTGTTGGCCATAACGG
>CAYIEX010000052.1:0-12134 GCA_964362485.1 uncultured Methanosarcinales archaeon
GAAAAAGACCACTGTATGGGCCAGCAAAATTGCCTTCCTAGTTTTCTTTTCATACAATTCTTTTCTCCAAGTAACACTCAACACAATTCCATGCAACTCAAATTTCACAAATCCACCAAAACATTTTTATAACATTTAATTATTGAAACCAAATTATGAAAGCCATCGCTCAAAGTTGGAGTATGTTCATCTTTGTAGCTTTTGCTTTCTATATGCTATAAGCCCGTCTCCAAAGTTACAGATGGAAGACGGGCAGGAATTCTATTTGTAACTCGGCGGCATGCAGAGAGTACTATCTTGCCCACCATGAATCCGAAAGCCTGGTAGGATCGTTTCCTGCTAAGACCGGATGTGTGCCTAACTCCAGGCACACCTAAGCAAACAGGACACAAGAAAACACAAAGGGCAGAAATTTTGTACAAAAATTTCAGTCCTTTGGTATACAACCAACATCGAGCTAGCGCAAGCTCTACTGCGCGGAGAAAAAAACATGCCTACAGTAAACCCCATTACTCTTGAAAGAAGCAAGAGAGAGGTAGTAAAAACCATAGCAAGAGTCAAAGTCCGAGCACATCGTGATAAAGTATTTCCCCCTTATGTTGGTATGAAGAATTGGGGACAAACAGATCTTGCGACATCATTTAGTCATGCTACGTACAATGTTGCTTCGAGACATCTTCGTGGTGCACAAATCCTTCAGGAGCTGGAGCAAGAACACGGATTGAACATCATCCAAATACTCTATGACAACATAACGCCTCGTGATGACCAGTCAGAACGCTTGTACTTACTCGGACGAGATCCAGCGAAATGCCCAAAGATATTCAAACATAAAAACCTGTTGATCTCCCACCCCCTTCAGGAACTCGAAGCTGCGCCACTCAAAGAACAGCTTCGGTATCAAGGAGCTATTGCTGGCATCGCGAGTAATAATACCTCAGAGTGTTCTACTGAAGGCTACTCTTTAGATTCACTAACTCAATTTGGTGAAAAAAGAACGAGATGGCTCCGCCAGACAATAATCAATGCACGAACCGACGAACTATGCCGCCTCATTGCGCAGAGCTCCATTCCGGCAAGGCCATTAGAAAGTATCATCTCTTTTCGAGCGGATCTTAAATGCCAGCTCAGGATTAACGATCCGCTGGAAATTCCATTTTCTTACCTTGCACAAGATATGGCTGCTCTACTCGCGATTGCTGAGCAAGCAGGATTTCCATTTCATCGTGTATGCAAAAATGTGCAAGGCTGGGATAAATCAACCAGTGAAGAAGGTGATACATTCCTCTTGCATTTTATTTCAGAGAAGCGCAATCTACATGCACGTTTAGAAAAGCATGAAAACAAAGAATACTTTGTGTCCCATGATGGATCAATTCGCATCTCAACAGATGAAATCTATGAAAAATTAAGTAAGCCATTCCTCACCGACCATGGGCTCACTATAATCAAACCAGTTGTTCCAGTGAACGTGTACGCTATGACTGTTATTCCCGAAGTTCCTCATCTTGGTGGTGGATTTTGGAAGGACTATGCCCCTGACCTCCTCACGCAACTTTGTAAACGGGTAGGAGTTGACGCTACGGACCTGAGCGTTACTACACATGGACTGGAGCTTGCGAGCGTTTCTGCCGCTGATAAAAAAAATAACGGCATTGGTACCATCTATCCTGTGTTTGGAGCCGACGGGTTGCGTGAGATACTCCATCATCCTTGCGAAAGCGAGATAGTCCTACCACAAGGGCTATTCTACGTTCCAAGGACTATTTTGGAGGAAAATAAACAGCGTGAGCCTATTTTACCGGCACCTCTATCAGTAATGTATGGTGATGGTGTCATCGATTCACCAGAGTAGTTTCTTTTTATTTTTTTTACTAAACGATTTTTCTACTCTATTCTACTCTAAACAATCCTAATTTAAACATAATAGTAAGTTTAAACGAAATAACTGGTTTCTGGTGAAATCACGAACCCACATCTAAAAAAATATCACATTTATTTATACTGCACTACATTCGACTCTCATACACTTCCAGCAATTTCTGCGGGTCAGTACGAAAAGACGCATCACCCTGAAAAAAATAATGTGTAGAAATAAGATGTGGAGTCAAATCAGTTATAACACTAAATGCTGATAAATAGAGAATCCTATCCATGCCACCAAAGGTAATCCCATTTTCTCGTTTCCAGGTATCCATCTTTGTTTTCTTAGATGTTCCCTTCTCAGACAATACTGCCGTTCCCCTTTCAAGTAACAGTGCGGCATACTGCTCCAAAAGTGGTTCCACCGTCCTGCCCTCCACCTTCTTACGAATATACACATGACCACTGCCGATTGTAGTATAACCATGTGGATCAGAATCACAACCCCACGGACAGGATTGGGATCCCATAGAACTAATATGACTCACTTCAAAGAGCTTGTGGTTATATGGTCTTTCTTCGTTCCTGGGTGCTAAAAATGGCAATAGCTTTTGCAAAAAATTCTTGGTGTGAGGCTGAGCACTCAGAAATCGTGATGCCACATTGGCCATTATATCATAATCAACACCCAATTGAGTGAGTGTTTTATAATCCTGTATCACCACATCGATAAGTTTCTCACGAGGGGCTAAAAATCCTCCTTGTGATGAATCATTCCAGCAAGAAGCATCAGGGTAAAGCTTTGGTTCGATAGTCTGTTCATCGAGTGTTCCAACGATATACGATAAATCAGGTAGTGTCATTTGGTTGTTTTAATTCTTACCACTTAAAAATTTTATGTGTTTTAAAGATATAACTCCGAATATGGCGAATGGTAGGCCAAAAACAAAGATCTAATTGAGAAAATTTTATATAGCTATTGAACCTACTTTGGAACATGAACCTCTCAGAATACAAAGGGAAATGTATTGCTCTTGTTAATGAAAAAGTTGTAGCAGTTGGAAAAAATCAGTTGGAAGCGTATAACCAAGCAAAAAGTTTACATCCTGCACAGAGAATCTTCTTGATGTATGTTCCTAACACCCGTGAGACGATAACATTTCTATGAAATTTTACTATGTCGAATTTGATGGTGAACATTTACCCATAATCCCCGTTCTACTAAAAGGCCGAAACGAGTGGGTTGGTTTTAACACTTTTATTGATACCGGTGCAACATACTCCCTTTTCCCCATTGATGTGGCTGAAGTTTTAGGTGTAGATCTTAATAGCAGTAAGTCATGCTCAGTGACTCTGGGTGATGGCAAACAAATAGAAGTTTACCTGCATGAAACTAAGGTAAGTATTGCCAATAAAGAATTCTCTGCAAGAATTGGTTTCACCCCAGAATTGGGAATTAACTTTAATATATTAGGAAGAAAAGGAATTTTTAATCAATTTAAGATTATTTTTGATGAAAAATCAAAAACAATTGAATTCATTCCATACTAAATTCTCAGACTCGTAACTTTCGATACTCCATCACTCATTGAAATTCCAAAGAGAGTATCGGCTTCTGCAATTATAGAATCATTATGTGAAATAACAATATACTGCGCTCGATCAGAATACGCTCGAATTAACCGCGCAAGGGTTTCTGCATTGTGCTTATCAAGTGCCGCATCAATCTCATCCAAAATATAAAACGATGCAGGCTGATATTCTTGGATAGCAAAGATAAACGAAAGCGCGGTAAGCGTTTTTTCTCCTCCCGAAAGTGATTTTAAATCCATAAATCGAGTTCCTGTAATCTTCACTTTAATGCTAAGCCCATCATCAAAAGGAGACTCCGGATTATCTAACTCCAAATATGCCTGTCCCTTCTTGAATAATGTCGTAAAAATCCGCTCAAAGTTCTTATTGGCAACTGTAAATGTTTTCATGAAATTCTCTTTCTTCTTCGTTTCGATTTCATTCATCAACGTTAACACATCTGTTTTTTCTTTAATGAGTGATTCTCTTTTCTCAATAAGACTATTATACTCTTTTTCTACCGCTTCATAGATCTCCAGAGCTTTCATATTAACAGCAGTCATTTGCCCCAGCTGTACTTCAATTTTTGCCATCTCTTCTTGTAGCCTGGATAAATTCTTTTCTTCAAGTAATTCAGCTTTCTCCAAACGGGCAAATTCTTCTTGTAGTCCAGCCAAGCGAGCCTTTACTTCTGCGTTCTTAAGAGACAACAAATTAATCTCTCTCTCAGCCCCACGAGCACGTTCCCGTACGGTATCAATTTCGTTTTCTGCTTTCGTAACCTCTGCACTCAATTTCTCACGTAAGTTAAAGAGTTCCTTGTATTTAGCATAAAACTCCTTACTTTCTTTCTCTTTTTCAGTGAGTTCTTTCTCCTTGCCCAGGACGGACTCAGATAGAACACTAATCTCTTCTTTAAATTGAACTTCCTCTTTATCCTGCTGCTTTAGGATTTCCTTAATTTTTTCTCGCTCAGGTGCAAGTAGTTGATCAATTTGAATATTGCTATTCTTAAGATCGCTCTCTAAACGTACTATCTCATCACGGGTACTTTGCTTTGCTTCCTCAAATGCAGTAAGCTGACCCAAGAGGCGCGGATTACGCAGTTCCGTAACTTCAGCGCGTAAGGTCTGTTTTTTACTCTTAAGTTCAGCAAGATCACGGTTGATCATCATAACTTGTGAATTCATCTGCTCCAATTTTTCATCAGTCTCAGCAAGCTGTTTATGCAATTCTTTTTTGAGTGATGCACTCGCATCCATATCATTTGTCTCAAGGTGGAGTGTCTTTTCCAGTTTGATAATCTCAGCTTCAAGTTCACTCTTTTTATTACGTAAAAAAGAAATTTCTTGTTCATTGGCCTGCCTTTTTATCTCCACCGTCGAAACAACGCCCTGTAAATTACTCACTTCTTCATCTAGCCTTTCAAGTTCCTCAAGAGAATCTTTCTCTTTAAATCCTAATGGTGACTTATGTGTATTAAAACCACCCCTCATTACACCACTGACATCAGCAATGTCACCATCAAGCGTGGTCATGCGGATACGCCCAATACCTATTTTTCGAGCAATCTCTATACTATCTACCACCAGTGTGTTGCCAAATACATGTGCAAACGCCCTACTATACTCTCCTTTAAATGAAATTAAGTTAAGCGCAAAATCATGAACTCCTTGCTGTTTGAGCAGCTTTCTATCTTCATCACTAATCTCTTGCGTCCTTATTTTGTTAAGTGGAATAAACGATGCTTGACCCAGCTTTGCGCTTTTCAGATACTCAATACACTCTGCAGCAGTCTTATCGGTATCAACAACGATATTCTGCATTTTATTGCCTGCTGCTGTTTCAAGAGCGGAAGCAAATTTCTTATTAACTTGCCCAAGTTCCACAACAGTACCAAAGACACCAGGAAATCTCTTTTTTTGTTCTAAAATACTCTTAATTGCCTGACTTGCCGCAAGGCCAGCTTGCATTGACATTGATTTTGCATGAAGGGTTGCATGTCTTTCTTGCACATCGACTAACTTTTTGCGAGCATTCGAAAGTTGTGCAGCAAAACTACTGTCTTGATCCAGACATTGATTCAATTTAAGTGTAGCCGTTTTAAAATCATTTTTGTGTTGCTGAAGTAACTTGACTTGTTCTTTATTTTCTTCAGCGACTTGCTTTACTTTAGAAATACGTTCATCAATACTTTGCAATTGATATTCCAGTTTATCTTTTTCACGCAATAAGTTTTGTTGCTGTAAGCGAATCTGCTGAACTTCTTCTTGCTTTTGTTCGATTACCTTATCTTTTTCTTCAATTTCCTTTTCAATATCTCCTGAAGACTCAATCTTGTGTTTTTTCTTAAATTCAGCAATGCGCGCCTCAGCCTCATGCAACTGCTGCTGCTTCTGTTTTAATAAATCAGCAAGATCTTTTTGGTTGCCTTGATACGATTTAAACTTCTCATCCAATTCTTCAAGTTCAACTCGGAATTTATCACGTCGCCCACCAATCTTATTGATCTCTTCTTTAAGTGTCGAAACACGAGTTTTCTCTTTAGCAATTGTAACTTTAAGATCTTCAATTTCCTTGTGAACTTTGAGCTGCTCTTTTTCACCCTTCTGCTCTATATCATGATTGATTTGCGCAATGTTGTCTTTTCCAGCGTTAACTTTATCACGAAGTGCTTTCATATCTTCTTCTGCCTTACGCATCTTTTCTTGATGAACATTCACTTCCTCATCAAACTTGGCTTTTACAATTTCGCGTTCCGCGATTTGGAGATGAAGAATTGTTGCTTTGTGGGTATCCACTTTCACTTTAAGTTCTTTAAATTTAAGAGCTTGATCACGATCTTTTTGAAGTTCTTTTAAATACGTTTTTCTCTCCTTTAAAATGATCTCAGCATCATTAAGCTTCTGCTCGGTTTTTTCAAGTTCAAGCATCGCTTTATGCTTTTTATCTTCATAAATTGCAACATCGCTGATCTCTTCAATAATTTTACGCCGCTCAACAGATGACATTTCTACAAAACGGGTAATATCCCCTTGTAAAATGATGTTATACCCATCTGGGTTAATCTTAGCATAAGACATTAAATCAATAACTTCAGTGCGTGTCATCTTCTTATCATTGATACGATAGACACTACTACCATCATTATGAATTGTACGCGAAACAACAACTTCGCCAACATCGATTGGAAAGACTTTTGATTCATTGGAAAAAGCTATTTCAACAGACCCCTGTGAGGCTGCTTTCTTATTCTTTCCACCATTGAAAACAAGGTTTGACGCTTTCTCAGCTCGCATTGATTTAGCCGAAAGCCTCCCAAGAACAAAACAAATTGCATCCCCAATATTGGATTTTCCCGATCCATTTGGGCCTAAAATACAATTATAGGTATTATTAAAAGGAATATCCGTTCGATGGGCAAAACTTTTAAAACCCGAAATAGTGATACGATTGATCCTCGTCATAGTTCCTCTTTTAAAGTATAGTCCAAGAGGTAGACTAATCCTATATAAACGTTGCTGTTGGCCACATTATACTTCTAGACAACCAAAAATAATAAAACCTGTGGGCGAACAGTCCTACTAAAATGAACCCACGAGAAGCTCTTACTTCCCTTGATGAAATAATCTGGAAACAATTCGAAAAAGTAACCAATAAAGCACATCAAGAAGTAGGATGGACCAAGTACGACTTAGCTCGACGTGCTCTAGCCGTTGAGAGTGCCTCATTTGTAGGGTATGGAGTATATGGGATAATTGAGGGTGCATATCAACCCAGCGTTACTACCATGGTATTTGGGGGTCTTTTTACTCTGTTATCTCTTCCTTTCCATCGAGTGGGAGTTAGTAATCTTGATTCAAAAGAACAAAAAGAACTTGATAACCTCCTCTCCTCGCAAGCAGCTCATTGTCCCTCTTTTGGCATTCGTCGACCATTAGGATTCCTTGTCGCTGGAATTGGTCTCTATTATGGAATCGAAGGTGAAAATACCACCCCATATCAGTCCGCAGCGGACCTTAGTTGGTTGGCAATCAGTTCAGTATGGATAACTGGGACAATAAAGGAATACTTTGTAGATCAGATCATGAGACCTCCTGGAACTAAGAAAAGTATTTGGCAAGCAGCTGGGGAAAAGCTATTTGGTTATACCCCTAAACCAGTGGAAGTCGAAGTAAACTCTCACTTAAACTCCCACTATTCTTGATACTAACCAAGTTTGTTATACTATGACCAACCTAGTTATCTTACTATTCCACTCACCAAAAACTTAAAAATACCTTATCTTCCCATTAATGAATGCAAGCTTCTACAACCACCACTGAATCACCAATCAATGAATCACTAGAATCTCGAATTATACGTATTGGAACACCAATTATTCAAAAAGCCCAGGAGTATGCCAAAGTCCGATCCGCAGAAGATGCCATGCGTGATAAGCTCTTCGAACGTTGTCTAGCTGAACCTCAATTTAAAGCAGGACTCTTAGGGTTTCTGGAAGTTTTTCCTGCTCTTAAAACTTCGGACGCACTCTCAAATCACCTTAAAGAATATCTGGGTAATCTTGATATGGGGATCCTTGGCATTGGAGCCGCCGCAGCACGAATAGCCCCCTCCATCGCGGCAGGCCCTATCTCTACATTTGCCAAACGAACCGCTCGCAACTTCATTATTGAAGAGGATATGAACAAAGCAGCAACACTCGTACAGCGCAAAATCCAGCAAGGAGAATATTTTACTTTTGATATCCTTGGTGAAATCACCCAAAGCGAAGCCGCTGCCGATCGCTATCAAGTTGCCTGCATTGATGCACTCACAACATTAGGAGAAGTACTGGGCCACAACCAACTTGACAACTATGGAAAGCCCATCATTAATTTTTCCCTAAAATCTTCCGCTCTCTCATCTCATTTCGATCCAATTAACCCCTCTAAAACCTCAGCTGACATCCGTGATCGCCTCCGTCCCATCTTTGAAAAAGCAGGGAATATTGGCGCCTTTGTCAATATTGATATGGAACATTACCAATCTCGCGATTTGATTAACACCATCTTTAAGGATCTTTTAAGCGAACCACAATTTCGAGAATTTGAAAACGCTGGTACAGTTATTCAAGCTTATCTTCAAGATTCAGAGCAAGTACTCAATCAATTCCTGACCTTTGCCGATACAAGGAAAACACCATTTACCCTTCGCCTTGTAAAAGGTGCCTACTGGGACCACGAGCGAGCCATTGCAACACAAAACGGATGGAAAAGTCCAGTCTGGGATGAAATCTGGCAGACAAATCGCAATTATGAGATACTTTCTCAAAAACTTCTTTGCAATCATAAAACAGTTCGTGCCGCAATTGCCTCACATAACACCAGATCCATCGTACACGCTCTTAGCACAGTTGAAGAATTACAAATTCCTCCATCACACTATGAGATTCAAGTTCTCTATGGTATGGCCAATCCCATAGCCAGAGCGGTACGTGACCAAGGGCACCAAGTACGATATTATGGTCCTGTTGGTGAATTAATTGAAGGCATGGGCTACTTTGTCCGTCGTCTGCTTGAAAATTCTGCTAATGGGTCATTCCTTCGCCGATTTAATACTGACGCTACTCCTTTAGAGCTCCTTGCGGCTCCGAGTCCAATCCTCAAAAACACCGATCTCACAATCGCATCACCAGTATCACAAACGAGTAGATCATACTTTGGGTGGCTTGCGAAATGGTGGCCTTTTGGAAACAAAAATAGTCACCCCAATAACTCAAAACCGATCCTTGCAACCGCTGAGGATGATGCATCGTTTCAAAATCATCCAACTCCCGAGTGGCATAAAGAAGACGCTCGTATCACCATGTACCAAGCCCTGGCCGCAGCGGCAAAACAAAAAGATCGTACTTACGCTTTAATAATAGATGGAAAAGAAGTACACACTGGTCAATACCTCAACTCATACAATCCTTCTATTGATTCTATAATCAAAGAACAACACACCAGCATTCCACTCGGTCGAGTAGCACTTGGTGGCCAACGTGAAATCCAACATGCTCTCGATGCTGCGGAGAAACGTTTTACTGCATGGAGCACAACCACACCGCAGACACGTGCTGAATATGGCTTTAAATTTGCAAAAAAGCTAGTAGAACAACAACACGACTTTGCCGCTTTAATTTGCCTTGAGATGGGAAAGCCCCCTCGTGAAGCATATGCCGATGTTGCCGAAGCAATTGATTTTTGCAATTATTACGCCACTCAGATGATCGAACTCGCAAGACCAAAACACACGCAGCGCCTTGCTGGCGAGCGTAACGTTAGTCACTACCGACCACGCGGTCCCATGGTTGCAATCAATCCATTCAATTTCTTTGCCATCGCCGTAGGTCAAAGCGTCGCCCCTCTTATTGCAGGAAACACAGTCATTACTAAACCTTCACTAGATAACCCACTCTGTCTTGCAAAATTCGTGCAACTCACTCGGGAATGCGATCTTCCGGTAGGAGTCCTAAATTATGTTGTTTGCGAGGACAAAGATGCACATCATCTCACTGAATCCTCCAAGATTCACAAGGTACTCTTCACCGGTTCTGTAACCGTAGGAACTTCAATTTATGAAACGGTGGCCAAACGATCTCCTACCCAAACTCATCTTCGATCGGCAATTTGTGAGATGGGTGGAAAAAACGCCATCATAATAGATGATGATGCCGACATTGATCGTGCTGTACAAGGGACACTCTACTCTGCATTTGGTTATGCCGGACAAAAATGTTCTGCCAATTCACGTACCATTATTCATGCCTATGTTTATGACCTATTTGTTGAAAAAATGATTGAAGCAACGCGGAGTCTGCGGGTGGGAAATGCTGGCGACCTTACCACCGATATTGGTCCTCTCATTAATCACACATCTTTTATTAAAACAACATCTCTAATTGATGAGGCCATCCGCGCCCGAGCAAAACCAGTGCATCTCGGGATGAGATTTGGTAACGCGGGCTACTATGTTGGTCCAACAATTCTAGAAATTACACCCGATAATCCCCTTGCCAATCAAGAAATTTTTGGCCCAGTATTGGGAGTAATGAAAGCACGAGATTTTAACCACGCGCTTGATCTATTCAACGGAGTCTCCTTCGCCCTCACTGGTGGACTTTACTCACGCACTCCTTCACACATGACCCGTTTTGAGCAAGAAGCCCAAGCTGGCAATCTCTACCTCAACCGTGGTATAACGGGTGCGATTGTTCAGCGCCAGCCATTTGGAGGATTTAGAATGTCAGGAAGCGGTCCTAAAGCCGGCGGACCAAATTATCTGCCCTCACTCATGCATGAGATCCACATTGCAACCAACACCGAGCGCAGCGGATACTTTGGAGACTAAATATTATAGAATTGATTGACTTAGAATTGATTGAGTTTAGATTAAAAGACAATACTGAGAATTAATACAGACCATCCCCATCTTTCGAGGCAGGTTTTACAAACCCGAAAGTCTAACCAGCTGGCTTTTCTAAGCTAAACCTTTCCTAACGAATGAGGATGGTACTGCTTTTGATTAATATGTATTTAAAATACTTTTGTTGCAAAAGGCTCTGTCCGGAAATGATCAATTTTGTATACTTGCGCCCTTATGAGGCGCATTTTTGTCAAGAGACAAAAATTATGGCGCCGTGCTCCAGCATACAAATCCACTCTTAACCGGACAAAGCCGTTGCAAAAATAGGAAGTTGGATGGCCATGTGTTCTCTGGAGGCAAATAAAACTTATAAATAAAGTCTCTTCGTAATAACCAATGGAACTAGCTACACTTGATCATATTGTTATTCGTCATGGAAGCATCAAAGGACGTGAACTGGGTGATCCAAAACGTCTAGAACGTGATAGTACAAATTTTAGTCAATCTGGGATTATCGTACAAACAGGTCCGAACCTTGCAGATCATGTGGTAAGTGTTCTAACACCAAATTATAAATCAGGCACGCCACTCGGAAAAATTCATTACCTAGAAAATCGCATCGTATACACACCTTTTCATCCTGAGATTGGAAACCTTCTTCATCGAAAACAATACGACGTCGATATCGTCCCAGACATAGCAGACGATGAGCATGCTCCTCATCTTGAAAATCCTCAAGAGCATATACTTAGTTGCAATCATCCCTTCCCATTGCGTCGAGGTGACCTTGTAATCGCCAGGTTTTATCATGAAGGCATAAAAAACATCGCCGGCACCTATGTGGAGTTGTATAATATAATTCGTGCTGGTCAGAGTAGTAAGTTGTAAGAGATTTACGTTTCAATTGTAATTACCATTTTTTTCTTATTCTACAAAAAATAAGAATTAATAAGACAGATTTTGGTGTCTTATTCATTCAGAATATCATGAAGGGTTTTTCCTGATTTATCCATGTCCCAATCTTCAGCTTTAACTGGAACTCTTTCCCCTTGATATTCTTCATAACCTACTTGTGCAATGCCATATCTATCAATTACACGTAAGATTGTTCTTGCCAATTCATACAGTTCTTTGTGATCTTCTGTTCGCGGTTCTTCCCCAACTTGAAAATCTCTCCAAAAAGAGCTTATCCTATCAAGTGTTGACCAATTTGTCATTACATGGGCATTTCCCCAAGATTCTCTTGCTCTTGGATTTTGTACTGCATCTTCTGGAGATTGAATCCGATATCTTTGTGCAAATCCAGTCAA
>CAYIEX010000053.1:0-12126 GCA_964362485.1 uncultured Methanosarcinales archaeon
AAAATCGCGTAAAAAATGAAGAGAACAGTTTTACCCAATGTAATTGATTTCCTTATGAGCGAGTTTGGATGGCTCACTCCACTCTTGGGTTTTTCGCAGGACATCTTTTTCCATTTCGATGATATCTTTATTCATCTTTTTGAGATTGATTCCATAATTGTGTTTTTTATCAATAACGCGCAGAATTTCTTTAGCTCCTTTGATTCCTAAATACAGCGGATGAGCGAGGGTTTCGGCGAGTAGGCCAACGCCTTTAATTCCACGACGGCGGCCAAGGCCAAGAAGAATTCCGGAGACTCCAACAATGGGTCCCACCATTCCAAAGATATCGCGTTGCACACCAAAGCCCTTTTTGGTATACGCTTTGAGCAGCGTTTCATCGTTGGCGGTGCAAAAAACTTTGACATTTTCTGGCGCAGTTTCCAAACCGATTCCACCTGTGGTGATTATTTCAGTGCACTGATTGACTTTTGCTATTTTGAGAATTTCTTCACAGAAACTGTAACAGCTTTCTTCGTCAATTGGCTGAATATCCCCGACAAGGATGAGGAGATCCGGTTTTTTGCCATTGAATGTTTTATAGTAAATGTCAAGTTTAGGTACTTCGACAATTCCTTTGCTGCTCACGAAAACAGAATGCGGAAACTTGTGTGAGAAAAATGAATAGAGTTTTTTAGCTTTGAATTGGTCCACGAGAAAATCCGCAGTAATTTTTCCAACATTACCTATACCGGGTAAGCCTTCGATGAGAATTGGCTTGTGTAATTTAGGGAGACTTTTGACTTCTAGCGTTACTTCCCAGTTTGTTCCCATGTAGTTTTTTAGGGGAATGGAGTTTAAAAAGGTTTGGATTTATTGTTAATGCCATTTGAATAAGAAGACATCATCCATATCAACTCAAAATAGGTTTCATCAGACTTTTATCGCAAAAGACTATATCCACCAAGGCAGGTCGCTACGTTATCTCGGATAAATTGACTGGATTGTGTTTGGCCTTGTAATTGAAAATTATCTGCAAATCGTCTTCCTTCGTACTCAAAATCTAATCCTAACTGGTTTGAGACAGCTCCTGCCGAGGTAAGTCTTGTTTGGTGATTCGCAAGACCATTGATCAGAACATAATCCCACTGCGCTTCTGTGCCCGTTGTAACACAAAAATGAGGGAAACCTCGCATATTAAACATCAAAATGCCACCATAGCGCAATAATGGTTTACTTGCAGTTTGTTTACTTGGTCCAAGGTAGGCTTTGGTGTTAGTGACCGTATAAATATTGGAATCACCAAGTCGTTGAATCTGCATCCCAATAAGAGCTTGTGCTACATCACATGATGTTGGTTTGAAAATATCATCGATTGACATGGCTTGTTTTTTCCTCTTGTGGTTTAAATTAATTATGCAGCAAGTGCGTATTCCCAAACTTTTCTTACAAGTTCTTCATCTTTAATGCGATAGGTCATGGAAGCGACAAGGGATTCTTTAGACATGTCCTTCCTTCTTGAAGCAGTTCTAAAATCATTTAGATATAAAACTGCCATTGAATCAGTAGTGCTAGTTAGAACTTTTTCTCCATGTTGATTATGGGAGATAAGATAATTCGCTAAACCTAACGAGAAAAAATGTGACTCTCTCTCTTTATTCTCCTCCACAAATTGTACATAAGTCCTCAGAGCTTTTTCCCTTTGGAACACTAAAGACTTTGCGTCAAGTACTTCCTCTTTAAGATCTTCAGGGATTAAATAAGTCATTGAATCAAAAACTGCTTCCTCTCCACCTTTTTTATTATACACCATATCTTTAAAATCATAACACCTGAAAGAATTCATTGAATCGGAAGATGCTAAACCAACTCTTACACCATCAAAACTAAAATTCGTTAAATAATAAGTTATGCTTGATTGATTATGTTTGAGATCATCACTTTCTTTAACATACTGAATATAATTTTTCAAAATTGAAATCCTTGGTTCAACTAGGTGAGATGCCCCCATCACTTCTCTTCTAAATTTTTCCGGTAAGCCAAGAGTCATGGAATCTACAAGACCCCCTTCCTTCCTTTTTCCTGGTGCAAAACGGGTTCTTGATCTAAAATCATAATTATAGAACCTCAAAGATTCCTTTAAAAGAAAATTAGAGAGTGACAACCCTTTTATATTATCTATAATTCGCCAATTACTTCTGATATGGACTAGATAATGTTCTAACATTCTTCTTCTTTGTTTCTCTAAATTTCCTGCGGTCTCTACCTTCTTCCTAAGCCCTAGAGTCACCCCATAGGTTAGACTATCAAATGTTGAATAATCATCTTTTTCTCCTTTTCTAAACCTTCTGCCTTTTCTAAAATCATATCTTTCTATTGCATATAAAGAGTCTGAACTAGCTTTTCTTACTCTATTTTTTCCAGCATCATAGTTATCAAAATAATAAGTTAAATCTTTATTTAAAATTGATGTGAAGCTGTCAAAATTATTATCTACAAACCAGATATAGTTCTCAAGTACAGGAATGAGTTTACTGTAACTAGAAATTTGGCATAAGAAAAGAAAATTAGTAGGACCGATTATTCCTAAAGATTCAATATCTTTACTCGTGATGGCTTTTTCTCTTAGGCTACTATATGGCCCTATCTCCCTAAAACATTCTTCCCTCTCATACACTATCGCCATTTTCAATCGATCTTCACGATCTAATCGCATATAGCGATCAATCATATGGTCAGCAAGTTTGCGGACGTCGGCAAATAATGCTGCTTGACGGGGTTCTTGTTGGCATTCAGCAAGTTCTTGCATAATTTGTGCTGCGAGTGAATGGTCAAAGTCTGTATCAATATAGGCTTCACGTTCAAAACGGTCAATCATAGATCCAAGGACGTCCAGTTCTGGGTCTTCTACTCTGGGCGCTTCTTGTTGAACAACACGCTCTAGGCTTAAGCCTCTGTGAAAATGATGAACCAGTTCGAACACAATATCACGATCTACCTCTTCATTCATGTAATCATAATCTAAATCATCAGCAAAAATAACTTTTGCAAGATTTTGCTGTTCCTCTTCACGTACATTAAGGATTTGACAGACACGCCTATAGGGTATCCCCTGACGCAATGGAGATATGTCGACCATCTCAGCAAGAATAAGCATGTCGGAGCCTGGGAGAGTGGCTCTTCCTGGACCAATACCTGTTTTCTCAGTAAAGAGACATTCTAAACCAAGTGGGTCAAGCTTAACATAGCGTATAATCGTGCTATACGACACTGGAAGTCCTGGTTCTACATCAAGTAACGATACTCTTTCATCTAAACTAAATCGTCGCCGTCCAATTTGTAGCTTTCCAGTATCTGTAAGGCGTCCTTTCTGGGTAAAATAATCGACAGCACGCCCACAAAATTGATGACGGATACGATCGACAACAGCATGGGAAGATTCATCTAATGATGCAAGAATTCCCCTGTTCTCTTCCACTTTCAGGGTTAAACTCATTTTACAAACTCTCCAAAGCGAGGCCCAAATTCGGCAGACCAAGTATCTCGCGGTGTTACATCATCAGCAGTTGGTTCATAAAGACCTTTTATCCTTGCTATGTCTTCAATATCTTCAGTATCTTCATCGTGCTCTCTTTTTGAGCGAAGAGCAAATGGTTGTGAGTATAATCGCGCCGGTCCTGTTTTGCGGGCGATAACTTCAAAGAGTGTTTTGTCGGCGCAGTGAACAACTGCTTGTTTATGAATTTCATATCCAGTATACTGCAATACTTCGACTAACTGTGCTCTTCCTGTTTCATCAATGCTTCGAGGACTAAATGTTAAAGAGAGGTATCCTCGCTCTTCAAGTCGATTGTAGATGTCATACAAGAGTTGGCCACGCTCATCATCGCTAGTATAATGGAATCCTAACGCGAGGATTACCCAACGAAATTGTTGCGCTGCATAGTGGCTACTAATATCCTGCATAACTCCCTGTTGATATTGCGCTCGTGGTGCATAGTCTGCCGCACGTTCGATCATAATAGGGTTAATTTCAAGATTATGTGTTGCGACACCAGTGAAGTGAGAAAAGGAACCATATCCTGCAGCAAGATCTAATACTTTGCCATCAAGTTTTGTCGGATTGTCTGGGTTTAATATCTCTAACTCGATCATTTCACGAGCGATGCTGCGAAGAGAGGCAACGCTCATCAAGTTGATGATGTAGGCATCTGCATACACTTCACTTCGTAAGTCATGTGATCCCAAGTATTCTCGCACTTTTTCTGCTCCTGCTCCATAGAGATCACGCATAATTTTCATCGAATCGCTCACGGTCCTCTTAAAATAGGTATCGAGAAATCCGGATCGCGCTACCTGGCCCTCTTGTAAATCCAACACTTTTAGTTCTGCAGCATTGAGTGGGTAGCCCGAAAGTAAAAGATCACCAAATTTTCTTTTTTGCAAGATTAAATCTAATTTACCTAAATCAAGAGAATTTGAAACCATGAGGTTATAGACTGTAACTGACTCATCTTGGTCCGCCCGCAAGACTCGCCCAATGGGACCTTGTTCATATTGTGCCCAGGTAAATGGTAGGTCTAAGTTAACCACAGTAGAGCAACGGTGATGGAGGTCAATTCCTTCGGAAACAATGGGTGACATTGCTAATAATACAGTTGGCCGCGGGGACTCATTGAATTGATTGACTAATCGAGTACGAAGATCATCAGTGGCACGATTAACAATATCACCATCAATACGAATAACGTCAACATCTTCAAATCTCTCACGCAAGCGTCGTTCTAAGTAAGGTAGTACACCCTCTTTGTAATGGGGACTAAGGACAAGGACATTCTTTTTTCGTTTACTTGGATCACCAAGAGTCCTATCAATGATCTGTTCGAGACGTTGGTATTTCTCCGAGCGCTCATTGTCCAAATGTCCCCCTTGCTGTAGGGAAGCGGGTAAGTGGGGATAAACCGAACCGCTTTTTTGCTCACCAGGTTCAAATTTGGCACCATATAGGCCGGGGCTTAGAAGAAGCATTTGCAATGCTCGAAGTTGATCTGAACCGTTACGAAAATTATGACTTGCAACAATCTCATAGAGAAAGCGTTGGTACATGGGAAGATGAATTAAATCATCATAATCTGGGCTCTTAGCCTCGAGTGCAGGAATGAATGTGATCGGGGGGAGATCCAGAAGTGCTGAACTTGGTCGATATACCATGCGAGGACGAAGATAATCACGAACCATACGAGGATTATTGAGAAGAACAGCTTGAACATCACCACGTTCAATAGATTTTTCTAATGCTTGAAGTTCTCGCCGCATGGCAAAAAGTGTTTCACGTTGTGGCCCCTCAAGATGATCTAAAGATTCACCCGTAACACTTAATTGTGCTTCGATTCTTTCCACCTCTTCTCGACGATCATGAAGTAAATCATCATAAACGCCTAGAACGTCAAATATAACACTAAGATCAGAAAGGCCATTCACGAAGGGTGTTGCAGTAGAACAAGTCACATATTCAGCTCCTTGAGCAATGTCTCTTACTGATTTTCCACGTCGAGTGCGAATGCCTCGAGCATTTTGTAATTCATCAAAAACAATATGATCCGGTCTGAAAGATGTTTCTAAACTCTCAACAACGCTTTTTTTACGATTCAGATCGGTGATTTTAACGTAGGCATCATAGGCTTTCTCAAGATCACCACCCATGGTTTCATGAAACCGTCGGGGTATCTTCCCTAAGACAAAACCATATTCCTCATACCGATGCATAACTTTTTCGTACTCTCTTTTTAAATCCAGTCGAAGAGTAGTAGCCTCTTCTTCATTAACTTCCCATGATGCGAAATCCGATATATCCCAATCTTTTGCGATAAGCAATTCATAATTAATTATAGCATAACGGCCAGCACACAAAGCTACATAATCATCTTTGCGAGACGTTGCTTCAATTACACGGATAGTTCTTTCTCTTACTTCTCCCTCAAGACCAAGATAGGAGGCAACTTTATCAGCGATTTGATGTTTGTTAGTGTTCGTTGTAACTATCAACGTCCTAAAATCTGATCTGTTTAGCTCTTGGGCAAGATATTCTGAAGCGAGTACATCTACTGCAGTTTTTCCTGTACCAGTTCCATACGCAACTAAGAAGCGTTTATGATTAACTATTTCTCGTGCTGCCTCTACTTGATAAATACGAGGAAAAGCCCAAGTACCAAGAGATGAAACGACAGTCTTGGGTGGTTCATGTTGCAAATCTCGATATACTTCAAGCAACTTATCAAAGATATTTTTTGTGCCATCAAGAGTTGCACTTTCACGCTGCTGAGTAAGATCTTGCACAATTAAAGCTAACTCTTGACCAACAACTTGCTTGTAAAGGGTGGGATTGTTATGAATTGGTTTGGTGGAATCAAGCAGTCGCTTAGAGATTCGAGAACGTTCAATATCATAGAGGATGTCTTCAATGATACCTATATCATCATATGAATTAGCAAAGGCAACAATTGAGTCAAGACTTGGTCGATGTGAGGTGTGGACAACATCTCCAGGAAAATAACTACTTGAATTTAGGTAGTCAGCAAGAGTTCTTACTACTAGATGGCTGTCAGCGACACCTGCAAACTCATGGAAATAGGCGGTATGAAGCAAATCAGCCATGAGGATAGGATCAGCACTCTCAAAATCAAAACCGTAGCGTTGAGCAAGGAGTTCAGAGAGTTTTGTTCCAATACCTTTTTTGAGAATGTCTTCATGAGAACCCCTTTCACATGCCTGCCGGCCTGGTCGAGGATCCCATTTTAATCCTAATTTTTTAACAACTGCTTCTCTTTTTGAAGCACTAAGATGGGCAAGAAGATTATATATGGAGTATGATCCTTCTGGATTTTGGCAAGAACTAAGTATTGAAGTGAAATCCGAAGTATGTACTTCTGCTAGAAAATGGAGATAACTTTCTGCCATCTCAGGGATGGAACCTGTTTTTGTACGTAATGTTGCACCCCAACGTAGCCAACTGCCTTGGAGATGACGATCTTCGCCAAGAATTTGGTTGGCAATCTGGTCAGCTTGTTTGAGGAGGATACTCTCTAGAGCCATAGACACTACTTTATAGTGGTTCTTTAAAAATGTTTAGACTAATTATAATCTCATATTAAAAGACCGAGAATACCCTAAAAACAGAACTCAAGCCTATCCCCCACTGTACACACTGCAGATTCTTTATGATGAGCTAACTCCAGACAATACTTTCCTTTTTGGGTTGAACTCCACAACGTGAAGGGTCGGAAGTTTCGTTTGATTTCAACAATGATATGCTGTTCGTTGATGATGAGAATATCTAATGGATAGAAAACAAAGAAGTTGTGTAAGGAGATGGTTCGTTCCTTGGGAAAAATCATTAGACAATTTTGTGTGGTGCGAAACATGAGACCGTGAGCTTGGGAGAGAAATGATTTTGCGACGCGCTCTTCTTGTGAGAGGATAATGTTTTTTGTTTTGTTAATTATCACGGGGGAAGGTGGAGGAAGGGAAGATAATAAAGATATCGTGTAGGAAAATGTGTAGGAGGCTTTACCCACCCACTTTCCAAGTCCAGATTCTATCTCCCACAAAATGGAGATTTTTGACGGCTTTGCCGGAGGTGGTAGTCGCTAGTTCAGCACTTGACATGAGCGCAAATCCAACGGCCAATGGTTTTTGATGTTCTTGATCTACAATCATGATAATATCATCACTCAGAATAGTTTGATCAAATGAGGTGATGCCTGGACGCATGACGTCGGCTCCATTGATAATGAATTTTATTGCACCGCGATCGATGGCGATTTTTTTGAGGAAGGGATTTTTTTGCAGATATTGGAGAGTGGGTACGATGCGCTCGCCATGATAGAAGAAGGTAAGTTCACGATTCAGAAGGATAAGCTTGAGATTATTTAAGTCGTCTTCAACAAGTTCAACAGTATCTTTTTTGCTAATTTCAAGACCTAAACACTCCAGTATCCGACTTACATCTTTGCTACGTAGTTGAGTTCGTTTCATGATAGGGGCTTGATTGGTTTAGGGATACTCAACACGAAGCTTGAAAGGATGAATTATGATTTGCGCGTTGTGTTCGAGTGTGCGCTCCTCGCCGTGCTCAAGAGGATCGCCATCTACTAGGGTGCCATGCTGGGAATGGTCTTTGAAAACATACTTCTTCTCGGAGTTATTCCAAATCAGACTTCCCTGCTCAGGAGAAATGCGTTTGGTAAATTCATTGTGAGCAAACTCGATTTTATCTTTACCTTGGATAACATGGGCTTTGCTGAAGGCGGATTTTGACCTGCCAATAAGAACGTTCTTGCTTTTAAGATCAAAGTGATACGTACCTAAATTCCTTTCTTCGATTATTAGCGTTGCTTTTTTCTTTTCAAAAAGACCGAACATGATTTCACCATTATTTTTTTTGATTTTTTATTTTGATTATGCTACTTTTTCTAAGTCTAGATTGTTTTTTGTTGATTGATGGTTTTTTATTATTATATTTGCGATGCAGTTTAGGGTTATTTATCTCTCTTTTATCTTTTTAATTGCAATCCAAATGACGATGGCGAGGGCGATGCCAAGCAACGTGAATTTAAGGATGTTGTTGGCGTGCTGCCAGTAACGGATTGTTCCATACAGCATGGATAAGACGCCACCACCAATGAGACCCGTACTTACGACTTCGTGCTTTAGAATGCTACCAATAACAACGGCAACAAGTCCAGCGATAACGGCGACGATAAAAACGATGCGATCATGGGTTGTTGAAGCTTGAGTATAACTATCTTGGCAACTCAAGGGATTTTCACAATAGCCTTGGGGGCTAGGACGGACATCAATGGGTTTCTCCACGGATGTTTCGGTTTCAGGATACCCTCTCCATGATCCGTTTAATTCCTGACAGTTGGTTTCATTACGAGCTTCATAAATCCGGGGGGAACAAAAGTCCTCGTAGGTTGCACCGTCATGGAATACTTCAATTCCATAGCCAATGAAAAAGACTAGTAACAGAGCAATAGCCAGTGAAAGAAGTATGGTGCGTTTGAACATTTGTATTTTTCGGGTTTTCTCCTTAATAAAGATTTCGAACGTTTGCTGATAAGGATTTTAACGAGAAGTTTGAAGATAGACAACAGAGATAGGCTTTAGCGGAACCTTTATAAAGGAACTGGGGGGTGGCACTTTTCTTCATGAATCAACAACAGTATGCACTCACCAAGCACCAATTCCCTCATACTATACTAGGAATACCTTCAGTCTTGCAAGGCGAAGGAGAATGGTTATTTGGAGGAATAGGTAAGGTATTTATCCCTTATGATAATTCTAAAACGGCATGGAAAAAAGTGGAGATCGCTCAATTAAAATCATTTGGGAGTGATCTTCGTAATTTAGAATTGGATTTGATTGAACTAACCCCAACGGACTCGCGCTACGTTTTATCGTATAGAAGAGAAAAAAATGATCCCGACAGCGCTGTACCATTAGGAAAATTTAGGTTGCGTAACAGCCAGGAAAGACGACTTCTTCAAAGTTATCGAGAATTACAAATTTTAAAAGCGGTGGAATGGTCAAGGCAGTTACCTATCATTAACCGATATACACGTCCACTTATTGAGTATCATGATCATAATGTGGGTTTAACGAATGAGGGTAAATTAGTATTATATCTGGGGATGGAACGAGTCGAAGGTAGTCTTCTTTTTGATTATATTGCCAATCGTCTTTCAATTACTTCGAAAGGAGTCGTTATTAAATCTCTTTGTGATGCAGTTGAAGCTATGCACATCCTTGGGATAGAACATAGGGACCTGAAACCGGAAAATGTTATTTTTAATGGTAAAGCCAAAATTATTGATTTTGGTCTTGCTCATACTGAGAATGGAATTGGTTTAGAAGATCTACGAATTGGGAGGATTTTGGAGAGAAATTATACTGATCGAGTAATGGGAACGCCCGCATATATGGCTCCAGAACAAATAATGCTTCGCCCGGAGATGAATTCTGATTTGTATAGTCTAGGGATTATCATTCACCAAATATTATTGGGTCATCCCTTTCCACAATTAGTTGGAGGAAGAATTAAAGGAAGAGATTTATTGAACATCAGCCAAAAGTATCAATTTAATCAACAATACTTTGATTGTATACCGGAAGTTCTTGCTCAAAGCCCAAATGGGAAGAGTTTGCGCAGGATAGCGGGAAATTTGGTAGAAGATGCTTTATACGACTTATTATGTTATAACCCAAAAGCACGGGATATTCACGCTGCCAAAGAATTAGGAAAATGTCTCGCTGGCGATCAAGCTGATAAATTAGGAACGGCGCAGCGAACGGTGGAGAACCCGATAGCATTTCTTACAAGCGTTGATGTTGATCTGACTTTTTCTTAATGGAGGATTTCACTGCCACTCGATACGCGAAATAGTTAAAAAGAGATGAGAAAAATGAGGTTCTTTTTACAATGAATGTGAAGGGTAATATGGGTTTAGTTGTTGTTATTGTGGTCTTAGCTTTAGCGTTACTTGCAGTGGTGATTACCAACAGCGCAGGGCATGAGTGTGAAAAGAATAGTGAGTGTGCAGAGAACTCATACTGCGGGGCAGACAATGAGTGCCACCTTTATCCTGAAGAAGTAGTGGTAACGCAAAACAATTATCTACCTGCAGCAATTGTATTGGGGTTAGCATTAATTTTCGCAGCATATATAATGCGTGGAGGAAGGATTCCATTATTACATCCTAAACTATGACTCACATTATGATCTACGGGAATGGATCAACCACTTTAATGGTTGTCAATACGTTTCTAAAAAATGTCGAGAAAGAAGAGGATGTCGAGAATGAATGGACTCAAACTGATAAGATTTATTTTGATCAAAAGCTCTTAGCAAATCCTGATTTTTTGATAAAAAGGTTATTTTTTAGTCGACGTACCGACGAGTGAAAAAAGAAAGCTTTAAATACTATGTTTATTTCTTTCAGAGGAGAAAACAATTCCAAAAAAGAGGAGGAATAGAAAAATGGCAGAAGTTGTATCAAAGACTGGTGTTAAGAAAGACTCAGGCTACCTCTACTTCGTTGATAAGAATGGAGACGTATGCCGAGCTGTAATGAGCCGAGCTGGCCGCAAGAAAGGCAAGACCAAGAAAGAAATGGTTGCTCGTGCTGGTGTTAAGAAAGAATCTGGCTACCTTTACTTTATTGATGGTAAAGGACACGTATGCCGTGCTAAAATGGCTCGTGGCAGAAAAGCAAGTGCTAAGAAAGCAAGCAAGAAGCCTGCTAAGAAAGCTGCAGCTAAGAAGAAACGATAAGTGTTTTAGTTTTTTTTATTTCTATTTTTTATTCTCTTGTTTTGAGTGTAGTAAAGATTATTAAGTAGGGATTCTAGATGTGAGGGATGGTACAATTGTCACTGTTTCCCGATTTGTCAAAATCAATTACTCCAGAAGATGCGCATATGGTGGTTTCTCGTTTCTTTTCCTCACTTAAGGCGGTCAAAGTAGGAGAAGGTTCAGTTGCTTTGCGACATACTCCCGAAGGGTATCAACTCGCATTCACACCTCTCCTTGAAGAGTATCTTTCATTGTCATTTGGATGCGACTCACCTTCCGGAGTATTATATTCGTATCTTTCTCGCTACGTTGGATCTGATCGTCAAAGGGTACTATGGGCACCCCCACGGTATGTACTACATAAAACCAGTAACTATCTAAGCCTTTCATTAGAACCAGCCAAACAATGGGAAGCAGGAATTATAATTGATGTTATCTCAAGAGAACTTCCCGGTGCTGCTGAAGCCATGGATTTACTCCAGCAGGGTAAGGTTTCATCGTTCGTATATGGACGCGTTCGTGAGCGTAAAGATATTGGGGCATATACGATTTTGGAGAGATTCTTTTTGGAATAAGTTACTTCTTTCTATGTCTGTTCTTCTGTTTGCATATCTTTATATAAACCTATTCTTGCATGAAGTGCATGGCTCCCGTATCAGCTGAGAATCGTCTCAATGAACTTACTGCTCAGCAATGGCTACGTTTCACCAAAACATGGTTTGTGCACAATCCTAAGCCACGTAAGAAAAACGAGATGCTGCACCCTGCAAAGTATCCCGAGGAAATGATAGCGG
>CAYIEX010000054.1:0-11555 GCA_964362485.1 uncultured Methanosarcinales archaeon
AACACGCCTGTTTTTCGTGTACAGAAAATAAGTAGTTTCTTATTTTCTTGTACCCCGCTGCTCTTGCTGATAAGCAAGTCACGAGCGAACGTAGTGAAGCGACTCGATGCAGCGACCAACTTTGAAATTAGAAAATGCCGGTCACGAAGTGAGAAAACTCGCGTAATACCCCATCAGCTCTTGCTGACAAGCAAGTCACGAACGAAGTGACTAGATGCTGTGGGGATAGCGAGTTTTCAGGCATTTTCTTTATTCCGAACAAAATTGTCCGCCTACCTTTTTTTGAATTTTGTTTGAATTTCTCCGGGAGGGCTCTAACACCCACCAAATGCTTTAAGTTCTTCAATATCGAGATATCCAACTTCACGTTTGGTTTGGGTGTCATTGATTTCAATTGTCCAAGTAGGAGTATTTTTAATGTCTTTTTGATCACATAGATTTGTTTGCGGGTTTGGACCTTGCGGATGGCATTCTATATAATTAATAAATTTGAAGGCATCGCCAAAGAGCTGTTTTTCTCGTAAACAGTGGCTGCAGGTGTATGACCCATACATTCGAACCCCATTTTGTGTTAAACACTGGGCCAGATTTGTACGCTCTTCTTGATTTTGCTGTCCCTGAAATAGATAGGATAGAACCAGAATAAGGAAAAGACCACCAATAAGCCACCATTTAATTTGGACAATAGAGTTAGTAAGGTTAATATCCTCTTTGTAATGGATATAGAGGAAAACTGACACAACAAGTAGAGCAATTAGAATCCCATGCACCAATGTACAGACAGGACACAGGGCGCCGAGCTTAATTTCAGCCCACACTAAATAGATAACCGAGATTATTCCGATCAGCGTCCAAATGAAGAACGTCCCGACATAGACTCTCTGTCTCGTCATTTTTAATACAAGATAGAGAGCGAAGAGAAACCATAGCAATCCCAAAATTGCGACAGGAACGTGAAAAAGCTCGGAATAAATACTAGAATTTACAAGACTACAAGAGACTGTTGCGGTGAAGTCGCAGGCAGAACTTTTGCTACTATAATGATCATACGTAAGGTATAACGAGGCAGAAAGTCCAAGAATGACGAGAGTAAGTACGATATTTTTAATAGTATTATTGAATTCCATAGGATAGGTGAAGGGATACTTCTTTTTTAATGTAACGAAAGTATTATGATAAGTATTATGATCAGCGCGTTCTCTTATTCTGTTTTATTATCATCAATCGGGGAAGGGGAAAAGCCGAGAGAAAGATTTATGAAGGGTTGAATCATTTATAAATTTACAATACGATGACGAGCGTAAAAATTTATACTACACCAACGTGCCCTTGGTGTGAGCGGACAAAGCAATTCTTAATTCAGAAAAAAATTCCATTTCAGGAATTTGATGTTACAGAAGATCTTAAAGCGCAAAAAGAAATGATTGAGAAATCAGGTCAGATGAGTGTTCCGGTTCTTGAAATTGACGATAAATTGATCATTGGTTTTAACCCGCGGGCCATTGAGGAAGCGACTACCCATGTTAAACGCGATCCTAAGCTTACGGCCGCGAAAATGACTAAAAAGAAACCAAAAAAGGCACCAAAACCAAAGAAAGAAAGCTTAGTTAAAGCGCAAGGAAACAAACCGATGCGGCGCTGGTAGGTTTATAAATGATTTCTGATTTCTAATATTTATGAATCGATCTTATGGGGTGTTATTATTACGCTCAAGCATTTTTTTGCTTCTTATTTTTGGGGTTCTGCCATTTTTGTTTGCGACATTCTCAAATGGGAGGAATAGTGCACAAGAATACCGCTTTTATAGTTTTGGGGCGTATGTATTCATTTTGTTAGTATTCTTTTTCATCTTTCATAGAGAAAAATTTAGAGGAAAGATGTTATCTGTTTCTATTGTAGAAAGATTAATCTTTATAGGGGCAGCGGTGATAAGCTTTACAACTTCATTTTATTTGAGATATTTTGTTGAGGTAGACTACTTTTCTGTAGGTTTGTTTTTCGGTTCAACAGTGTTTTTCTTATTGGGCTCGTTTGCAATTGCTTGTACCGTGTTCAGTTTTCGTTTCTTTACTGATAAATACCGAAGCCTCTTTATTTTGTCTGCGTTAACCTACTTTTTTTATATTATCACCCAACTGTTATGGCAGTTCTGGGAGTTTTTGGCTTTTAGAGTAGCAATGTTCGTTAAATTTATTTTGGACCCGTTCTACATCGTATCACTGACGTTGGACGTTGATCCAACACTTCAAGTAAATGGATTTTCGGTTATAATTGGTCCACCGTGTTCTGGAATTGAAAGTTTAAGTATGTATCTTGGACTTTTTGCACTTCTTATCGTTTATGACCATGAGAATTTAGATCTTCGCAGATCTGCCATTGTATTTGTTCTTGGGGAAGTGTTGGTTTATTTGCTCAATATTGTAAGAGTCTCATTGATTATGATTATTGGAGTTAGAAATCCTGATTTGGCAGTAGGAATGTTTCACTCTAATGCAGGATGGGTGATGTTTTCTGTGATGATGCTAGGATTGATTTATTTTGGATACCCATGGATGCGCAAGGATTCAAAAGTTGAAAAGAGAAAATATAAGAGTATGAAAAATCTTTAGATACTGATAGATCCGAGAATTTCTATGGGAAAGATGCGACAATTCTCACTCAATTTTGTCAATGAAAGTCATCTTTCGGACTTACTCTTTCGGACTTACAAGATTTAGAGAGATTACCCTGCAGATAATGGGTCAATTCCCTGCAAACCTTTAAAAAGAGGCTTGGTGAAGGAGGTGTAATGGCAAAAGCAAAAATTTCTAGTGAAGCAGCTGAGCCTGAAACTTTACTAGAAGAAATAGAAGAAGAAATCTTGAGTCCTCCTGAACAGGAAGACAAAGAGACTGACAAGAAAGGCAAGAAAAAGAAACCAATTTTAGGTATCCTTGCTGGTGAACGTGTAATTACTGAGGCTTCTGATGACGCACGAGAGTTGTATAATCAATCTCGATTTGGAAATCTCACTGAGAATGGAAAAGTCGAGTTATCTCTTCTCGAAGCGTTGTATTTAATGGAACGCAGCCGTCTTGATGTAAAAAGTGATACGGGGCGTATTGTTGTCTTTGAAGCGTTTGTTAAGAAAGCTCGGAAAGTTGAACCTAACTTCTGGATCCGCTACTGTGTGTTTAAAGATATCCGTAACCGTGGATATATCATCAAAACAGCGCTGAAGTTTGGCGCTGATTTTCGGGTCTATGATCGGGGCGTTAAACCTGGTGAAGATCACGCACGATGGATTGTCTATCCTGTTCATGAAGGAGAAACTCTTACTTGGCATGAGTGGGCTGCAAAAAATAGAGTTGCACATTCAACAAAGAAAAGGCTCCTTATTGCAGTGGTTGATGATGAAGGCGATTGCAGTTACTGGGAAGCACGTTGGGTCAGACCGTGAATATGTTCTAGAGTCTAGAGTGGCTATAACTTTAAAAATAATTTTTATTTTCTTCATTCAATGGTTTGCCTACAAGAGGTTTATGAAACGCTTTGCTCTGCAGTGCACAATGAAGCGATTTTAATTCTTAATCGATTGGAATTAGAGCGAAACCGCCATGTTCCCGTGATCTATGCTACAAAAGGAGACATGGGTGTTCAGTATGGCTTTGAAGCGGGGAATGTTGAAAAAGTATTTCGCTATGATGGAAAAGAAACTCCACCTATACTTGCAGTACAATTTAAACGATTGGAAGTAGGTGAGAGCGGGCTATGGACTCCTTCTGCCAATATCTCGTATGTGCTGAGGCTTACAGATATGAATAAAGAAGATAATTTAGAAGTAATCTTGGGTCTTGCTAATATTAAAGGGACGATTGGCCGTTATCCGTATAAAATGGCGGCGGATTTATTAGATCGTTTTTATGCAACAATAGATGTGGGATACTTAGTCAGCAGAGATAACGGTAAAGCGCAACCTGCTGTTGTTGAAGTGGATTAAAACACCGAGTCCAGAGCTAATTGAGCCGTTGAGAAGTTGCCAGGGTGAAGTACTGCCGGTGCTCAGAACAATGGTTTTGTTGGTAGTTGAGTGCCAGGTGCCTTTAGTAACTGATTGACCATTAAGAGTGGCGGCAAGCCCACCTGCTTCATGAATGTGACCGCTTACTACCAGAGAGATATTAGTTTGTTGAAGTAAGCCCGTAGTGTATTTGTCGCCAACGTCAAGGCCGTTCTGAATTGTTCCAGGGCCGTGTATCGCACCCGTGAAAGGTGGTCCATGGGTTATGAGGAGGGTTGGGCCATCGGTGATTTTGCTTAGGGATGTAAAGTCGTCAAGTAGGGATGGTGTTAGAAAATAACCATTCTTGGGGATATAGCGGTGGGCTTGATCTTGTTCGATTTGGTAGCCCGGAAGGCTGATGAAATCAACTCCGGTACTGTTGATAAAACGATACTGGGTTAAATCGATAATGGAAGGGTACACCCTCTGAGCTTCACGAAGGCCCCGAGTGTAGCTTATCTGTGTTTCATGATTACCTGGGATTACATAAACAGGTAGACCTACTTTGCCTGCGGCACTCAGAACCTCGGTAATTTCGCTGGTGTCGTCTTGTTGATCAACTACACCAGACCTAAGCTCTTCGTTAAGAGGAAGATCTCCAGCGATGATGATGACTTGGGCGCCTTGATCTTTGAGTTTTTGAGTGATTATTTCCACGCTCATCGTGTCGCCATGAGGGTCGCTAATTGCACCAATTGTGTGGATGGAATAATTAAGATGTAGAGTACGATTAGAGAATAGGGCAACATTATCTTGAGGTTCAGAGGTGCTACAAGATAGCAGAAAAAGAAGAATTATGCTTCCAAAGATTATCTTCATTCTATTTTTTCGACATAAAGATTATAAATAGTTTCCGATAAAAGACCATCATGACATTTAGATTGTACTCTCCTTTTTCACCAGCGGGGGGTCAAGCAGAAGCGATTGAGAAATTGTACAAAGGATTTTCCCAGTTCCCACGCCAAACATTACTGGGTATTACGGGTAGTGGAAAAACGTTTGTTATGGCCAATTTGATTACGAAAGTGGGAAAACCAACATTGGTCTTGGCGCACAATAAAACGCTTGCGGCGCAGCTCTATCAGGAGTTAAAAGAGTTTTTCCCGGAAAACAGGGTAGAGTATTTCATATCGTATTATGACTATTATCAACCAGAGAGTTACCTTCCTACTACGGACACTTATATTGAAAAAGAAGCAACGGTTAATGAGCAAATAGAGAAGATGCGACTCAAAGCGACTGCTTCGCTTCTATCTCGAACGGATGTTATTGTGGTTGCATCAATTTCATGTATTTATGGATTAGGAAATCCAGCTGATTTTAAACAGTTATCATTGCCATTGAGGGCCGGGCAGAAAATTGGACGACAGGCAATCGTGTCACATTTAGTTTTGATGCAGTATGAACGCAATGATGCGATTTTGGAAAGTGGAAAATTTCGAGTCCGTGGTGATGTAATTGACGTTTATCCCGCGTATGATGATCGGCTTGTGCGTATTGAACTATTTGGAGAAGAAATTGAGAGGATTGCAGAAATGGATCCGATTACAGGAGAAGTGATTCGAGAACTTACAGAGACTTCACTTTTTGCTGCTAAGCAGTTCGTTGTTCCAGAGGAAAAACATGAGCGAGCAATTGAAGCGATTAAAGCAGAACTTGGGGAATGGTTGCCATCCCTTGGTGAGTTTGAGGCTGAACGATTACGCCGTCGAGTTAAGTATGACTTGGAGATGCTCGATGAATTAGGGTACTGTACCGGTATTGAAAATTATTCACGTCATTTTGATGGGCGAATGCCTGGTACGCCGCCATTTACGCTCCTGGATTATTTTCCCGATGATTTTTTGTTAATTATCGATGAGAGTCATCAGACGATTCCACAATCTCATGGTATGTATAAAGGTGATTTTTCACGCAAAAAGAATCTGGTAGACTTTGGATTCCGTTTGCCCAGCGCGTATGATAACCGACCTCTGAAGTTTGAGGAATTTGAGAAATTTTTTAAGCATGTTGTCTTTGTCTCAGCAACGCCTGCTGACTATGAACTCAAGTCGTCGGGTCAAGTTGTAGACTTAATTATTCGGCCAACGGGACTTCTTGATCCACTTATTGAGGTACGGCCCATTCACGGTCAGATTAGAGATTTACTTGTCGAGATTGAAAAAGTTGTGAAGCGTGGTGAACGAGTTTTGATTACGACACTTACAAAGAGAATGGCAGAAGATCTGACTGATTTTTTTGCAAAGGAAGGGGTGCGGGTTCGCTATTTGCACTCAGAAATTGAAAGTCTTGATCGCATTGAGTTGATTCGGCAGTTGCGTGCGGGTGAGTTTGATGTTTTGATAGGTATTAATTTATTGCGAGAAGGACTTGATATTCCAGAAGTATCACTCGTGGCCATATTGGATGCCGATAAGGAAGGTTTCTTACGCAATGAACGTAGTCTAATACAGACGATTGGAAGAGCGTCACGCAATTCCCATGGCAGAGTCATTTTGTACGCTGATGTGATGACGGATTCTATTAAAGGGGCTGTGGACAAGACGCAGCTGCGACGGCGAATGCAAGAACAGTATAATACAGATAATGGAATTACACCACAAACGGTTGTAAAGTCTGTTGCTGAGAAAACTCGTGATGTAAAAGGGACCAAACATATGGGTAAGGTGGAGATCGAAAAGAAAATTATTGAACTTGATGCACAAATGCACAAAGCAGCAGAAGAACTTGATTTTGAGAAAGCGATAGCTCTGCGCGATACGATTGCCGAGTTGAAAGGACGTCAGTGAAGATGCTTAACCACACAACCAAACCGTAATATTTATCTGTGCATACTGTTTTGTCTTTTTATGGATGTTTTTGCGCATGGAGTATGGAGCGGAATTATTTTTCGTAAGGTGAGTGTGTGGAAAGCGGCATTAGTAGGAGTTCTCCCAGATGTTCTCTCATGGGGGACGTACATTGTATATCGATTACTTACCGATACCGGCTTTGGAAGGCCGGATTTAACCGCTATCCCTTCATGGGTATTTGTTTTTTATGGGGTGACACATAGTCTGATTGTAGCAACGATTGTTCTGGGTTCACTTTGGTTTGCCTTGGGGAAGAAATTTCCAATGTATTTACTCGCGTGGCCAATACACATCATCCTTGATGTTCCACTGCATTCAGCTGATTTTTTACCAACGCCATTCTTATGGCCGGTCTCCACATGGGTTTTTCCAGGGGTCTCATGGGGAGAGAAATGGCTCTGGATTGGTAATTGGGTATTAATTGGCATTGCCTTGCTGTATGTGTGGTGGGAGAGAAAAAAAGAGCGGGAAAGAGGAGTGATGAAGACGGGAAAATTGACTCGTCGTGTGACGAAAAATGGAAAACAAGGAAGTTAAGATCCTCTACACCAATTGGAGAGGTGAGACGGCAGTGCGTATAATTGTTCCCAAAGAGATTATATTCACAGCAACGGAGTGGCATCCAGAGAAACAGTGGTGTTTAGTTGCTTTTGATGTGGAAAAGCAAGCAGAGCGAACATTTGCATGTAAAGATATTAAAAAGTGGATGGTATAGTAGGGGATTTGGAATTTTTGATTTAAAATCTTTATGAGAAAACAAGTATTAAATAAAAAAAAATAAAAAATTAATTTTGAGGTATCATCATTCCTTCTGGAATCATCGCACTTATGTCCTTACTTTCTGCCGGTAATTCAAATGATGAAGCTACGACAGTTCGGGAGACATGAGTTGCGCGCATGGTGGATGTTTGTGGCCGCATGGTTTCCATTTCAAGAAGGATCCCATCGCTGGTGTAACAAACTGAACCTTCTGAATCTTTGCTTTCTGTTTTGTATTTATTACCCGTTTCACCAGCTACAGTACAGGTGCCAACAAAAGTTGTCTGAACTTCACCACTGGTCACATCTTTTTCAAGTTCCTCGCTTGCCATTGGAGTAGGAGCATCAAGCATAACACACATCCATGATCCTTGGGAATTAGTACAAGAATGAATTTTTTCGCCATCCATTACCATTTTAGTTTCTCCTTCAGGTAGTTTCATGTGATACGCTACTTTGGGAAGATCAATTGCCATGGTAAATGTCATCTGTTTGCCTTGGGTGTCAAGGGTGTAGTCAGCAGTGTACTTGACGAGTTTGCCACTCAAGATATCTTTAAGAGATTTTCCTGCCGGAACTTCAACTTTGGTATCAATGTTAACGTCTGCTTTGACATCGGCTTTTATAGAAGCGTCGGTACTTGCTTTTGAATTTGTATCGGTTTGAGCATCTGTAGAAGCGTCTGCGTTGGCATCTGTTTTGGTTTCAGTATTGCATCCTAGAGCGAAAATTGCGACTAGACAAAGTAAGATTACTAGTATTTTTCTCATAGATAGTTCACCTTTTGAATTTTTAATGCAAGGGGGTGATTTTCCTTATAAAGATAACGATTATTTCAAAGTTGGGTATAATACTCCATCGGCTCTTGCTGACAAGCAAGTCACGAACGAAGTGACTAGATGCTGTGGGGATAGCGAGTTTTCAGGCATTTTCTTTATTCTCCAAACATCAATTTTATAAAGAAAAACTCAATTATCTCCCGTGTAGAATACCTTAGTGTCCTACAGAAGTGTAATGCGTAGTGATTAGGTGAACACCATTCCCTCTATGGGATACGGAAGTAACTACTGAACGCACACAGATTCTAAAAGCCAGTAAATCTTATATGCTAAGATCCTCCACCACTCCTCCATGAAAATTACCAAATTCTCCCAGTCCTGTCTACTTCTTGAGACCAAAGGCAAACGTATTCTCATTGACCCTGGTTATATTAACTACTCCCCATCCCTGCATCAAAACGAGTGGACTAATATTGATCTCATTCTTGTAACCCATAAACACACTGATCACTGTCATGAAGATGCGATTAGAGAAATCCAAAAACGAGGAATTCCTTTAATTTCCAGTAAAGAAGTCCAGCAAGCGTATCCCTCTTTGCGTATGCAAATAGTAAATCCAGGCGATTGTCTCAACTCCGCCGGCCCGAGGCGGGGCGAAGGCATCAAAATCGAAGTAACGCGCGCCGTTCACGGCTACCACTCTGGTCTTAAAGGCCGTGAAATCCATGACAATATTGGGTTCATTGTTGATGATGGTGTCACAAAAGTTTACATCACAAGCGATACCATCGGTTTTCCTCATGAGTATACCTGTGATATCCTGTGCATCCCAGTTTCCAATCACGGTCTCGTATTTGGACCTTGGGAAGCAGCCCACTTTGCAAAAGACACGAAGGCAAAATTGGTTATCCCGACGCACTATGATAATCCAGCTTATCCAGTCGATTTAGCAAAAATCAAAGAAGAATTTGAAAAGCTAGAATTGAATTATAAAATATTGGAGATTGGAGAATCAGTAGAAGTCTAATTATCTATAAGACTCCTCTTAAAACGAGAGACGGTCTATTTTTCTTTCACTTCCTTTTGATATTGCAATATCAGCGGATGAATTACTGAAAAATATTCCCTTTTCAATTCAGAATCAAAAAGTCTTGGCATTGCTTCTCTTGCCTGATCCGCCCAAAACTAAATGCGAGTACGCGCATATTCCATCACCTGGTGCCGCCAATCAGGGTAGAACGCAAAAAAAGCAATCTTTTGATCGGCTTTTAATCTAAAGATTGTAGTTTCCCATAAAAAGCGTTGCAATGCTGTTCCGCAGGATAGGTTCATGTTTCCATCATCTGTTGATAAAATGCCATCCCCTCCTTGGTTCCAAGCGGTAGTCGGATCCATCATGTAAGCACGCCATGCTTTGGGCACATAAACCTGCAAGCTATCCAAATCAAATGCGACCCCATCATTGTCATCAGGACATTCGGGGTGAGTCCAGGGGCGTAGTTGGAGAATCGTGTCAATAGCATCGACCCTCTGCTGATCTGATGATAAATCGTCTAAGAATTTGGCTACTTCAAAGGCATATCGGGCTTTAATTGGACTGCCTAACATGCCATGTATTGCCAAATCTCGTAGTTCTTTATACCCAATCTCATCTAATGATTTCATGCTGTCAATAACCAAAACTAATAACAACGTTCTATCACCAAAATAAACTAAAAATACAAACTATCCAAACAGCCGTTTGTGATCTTCATCTTCTTCAAAGCCACGACGAACTTTTACAATCGCTTCCAAAAAATCCTTCTGTGTAACATGCTCACGGTTCTGGCGTATAGCAAAGAACCCCGCTTCCATACAGACCGCGCGGATTTCAGCTCCACTAAAGTGATCCATCCCTAACGCTATTTCTCCGAGATTCACTTTTTCAAGATTCATCTTTCGAGTATGAACTTTAAAAATTTCAAGGCGCTCTTCCTCACCAGGAAGTCCTACCTCAATTAATCGATCAAGTCTTCCCGGGCGCACTATTGCCGGATCCAAAATATCTAAGCGGTTCGTTGCCCCAATAATTTTGACGTTGTCCAGTGGCTTAAACCCATCCACTTCTGCGAGAAGCTGCATAAACGTACGATTGACTTCCCGCTCACCTGACGTTCCTGTATCCATGCGCGTTGCCGCTAATGCATCAATTTCATCAATAAACACAATTGCTGGAGCCTTCTGACGGGCAAGAGCAAAAATATCTTTAACAAGCTTAGCCCCTTCACCAATAAATTTCTGAACCAGTTCAGACCCAACAACTTCGATAAATGTAGCATTGGTACTATGCGCAACTGCTTTGGCGAGAAGCGTCTTACCTGTACCGGGCGGACCATACAGCAAGATCCCTTTAGGAGGTGAAATACCCACTTTCTCAAAGAGTTTTGGTTTTTTAAGAGGCAGTTCAATAACTTCCTTTACTTCCTCAATCTCACGTTTAAGTCCACCAATCTCTTTCCAACTCTCCTGTGGTTTCTCAATAATAACATACTTTTCTACTTCATAATTACTATTCGAATCAATGCGATCAACAACATTGAGTGATTTTTGATCAACAAGAACAGCATCGCCCGCTTTAACCCCTTTAACATCCTTTCCCACATAGACTAAGAATTTATTGCCATTAGGAAGTTTAATCACCGATTTATTGTTGTCCAAGAGGCTAACCACATCAGCTACAAGTAGCGCCGGTTTCTTGAGATTATTAAGCTCATTATTAACATTATTGAAAAGTTCACGGAGCATCCCTGTCTCCTCTTCCAAGCGTCGAACATTGCTTGCTAAAACGCGGTTCTCATCCTCCATTTTTTTAAGTGCAGAATTAAGTACCTTAGGATCATTTCCGGGAACAATAGTTTCATGTAAATCAATCGTTTCTGAATACAACACTTTCTTTGCGACATCTTCTTTAGCCATTGCGAGCTAGAAAGAACTATCCTTTTTAAATGTGCCGTGCTAGATTTACCATGCGCGGTATACCTCTGTGAAATCTGTTGAAACAAAAATACGTACATAATAACTAGTCATAAGTAAGGGTATACTCTTGTGAGCTAAAATCGTGCCAAATGTCAAGAAACACTCTTT
>CAYIEX010000055.1:0-11429 GCA_964362485.1 uncultured Methanosarcinales archaeon
GGACTACCCGCTTTTTCACTTACACCCTTATCATTTGCGCCTTCATAAACAGCAAAGACATTGGTCTGTACCTCGCCATTGTTAGGATAGAAATCGAGACTTGCTTGCTCAAAATTCCAGTAAGGAAGACCTGCAATAAAAGGCACACCACTCGAGGAAATTTCCAAAGAGAATCGATTGAGATAAGGCAGTAATTGACCATCACCCATATTTACAGAATCTAAAGGATTTGATAATGATTGGGTTTCTTCATTTGTAATCGTTACAATATAATGGCCATTATCTTCTTGTGAAATTTCCACTTCACCGTTATCTTTAAAATGATCATGAAGAAGACCTTCTAATTGTTCGTTGGTTTTTGGTTCTCGTTGCAAATAATCAGTATCGAGTTGAAGATTAATAGTCGTAATAAAGTGCTTTAGGCTATTTTTAGCTGGAGTAAGTGTAAACTGTTTTTCTTTGTACTCATATTCTGCCTCTACATTCATTGTAGTCTCACCGTGCTTTATCGGCTGAGAATTCCAACAGCCGTAGTTGGAACCGCTATCTTGAAGTCTGGTCTGACCAGCGTAGTATTCGGAAGAATCGTCACCGCAACAGTTTGCTTCGGCGTTGTTTATGGAAGGGTTGTTGCCCAATTCTTCATCATTGCCTAACCAAGCGTTGGGACCGAAATGAGAGGTACAGAGCCGCTCAGCAGTAATCTCGCCGGCGCGACCTTGGTCAAAATTGTCAAGCCAGTTTGTTTTTTTAGATATATCATCTGCATTAAGAGGATTGTCAATACCAGAACAGTAAAATGATTCTTTATTTTCTGAGGTGAGGTAGAAATTTATAATTTTAATGCCGTTATTAAGATTATTAGTGGTTAGTTCTATGGCACTTACACCTTTAAGATTACTTGGAATTGGAACTTTGAAGTAAGTTAAAGGAAAACTTGAACCTTCAGCCAGATTTTGGTAGTTTGGATCATTTTGAACGTAACTTAGAACTTGCTGATTAATTAATTGAACTGCATCTCCGTTTGCATCATCCTGACCATAAACTTTTAGAGAAAGCGAGACTGGGAGGGACAATTGATTGAGTGGGACTGGATTTGTAGATGGTTGGAGGGTTGCATCTAATTGATAAAATTGAACAAAAAACTCTAAATACTCATACCCACTGAAGTCAAAATAACTTTTCTCCCCATTTGTAGAATAAAAGTCAAGATAGTGAAGATGAGGATCTTCGGCATTGATCTTAAGACCTGGTTTGATCAGATTGATAAGTGCGCTCTGATCAGCTATATCTCCCAGGTAAATAGAAAAAAGACCATCGCCTTGAACTCTCCCTTTTACATTAGGATTATTTTGTAGTTCTCTTCCTTCTGCATTGAAACACTCAGCAAAACTCCAGTGTTGACCTTCTTGATAACAATAAAAACGATTGGCATTGGCGGGGTCTATACCTGAATTGTAATTAAGAGGACCTTCTTTGCCTTCTTTACACACATGCCATTTTTGCGAGTCAGATACAATATCATAGGGCTGTTCACCCGGTTTTTTGATTGTTAGGATATTAAAAGCAGTATCGCCTTTTAGAGCAATAACCCAACATCCATTTTGAGTACACACAGGAGCTCCCTCGACAAGAGAAGGATCACTATTCTCACCATCAGCCGATGGAGTTGCATCAAATAGACTACTTATTGTTTTTGGAACTCCTCCTAAAAGGGAAGATTCTTTTCTTAAACAAATTTTATCGCCACCAGCATTAAGTTTTCCAAAATCTTCGGGGTCATCGCCGCAACATTTGTTTTCTGGGTTAGACGCATCAAATGAGAAACCGCTGGATTCACATACTGCTTGAGAATCATCGCAATCCTCGCCAGAATTTTCACACGTTAGCTTTTGTTTATCCCAAACGTATCGCTTATTAACATTTTGGATGCAGAACCAACCAAGACCTGAGGGGATTAATTTGGGAGGTTTAGAATCATCTACTTCAACTTCAGCATCTTCAGCAGCATCCTTTTCGTTTGTTGGTCCTTCAGAGATATAATCTACCAAATAGGCGCCATTATGCTTTTCGGATAATGTCTCTTCACCGCAATAAAACCAATTATGCTGGTTTCCTTTATCTTCTAAACAAAGGTATGATTTTGTTATGTCGTTAATTTTATCATTTTTGAAAAGACATATAGCTGAGTCTTCATCCTCAGTAGAATAAGCATATTCAGCAGCTTCTGCGTGTTCTCCTACAAGTTCGCGAGTTGAGCCATAAATAGTGGGAATACTTTGCTCAATAGAAGATTTCTCATCTTTAAAATAATCTTTGGGATGTTTAACTTGATCTCCACCCACCACACTTTTGCTTGGAAAGAGCCACCCTGCACAATCATCGCCGGAATGGTCATCTATTTCTGTAATTAGAAAATGACAACCAGGAATTGTTGTGTCGAGGGTCCAAGCACAACTATACATACCGTATTGATTTGATTGAAGAGCTGCCCCACAATCTCTCCCTGCAACATCTGCTCGGATACATTCATCATATATCTCTTTGGTTCCACCTGTAGAAATAGAGACATCTTCTGCATCATCACAACCATCACCACCGCTATGACCAAAGCCAATAGCTTTTTTTATGTAGGATCCGGTGAAAGGAGACTCTTCGTCTTCGGCGATTACTACAGCTACAAAAGAAAGTAGTATAATCACTAATAATACAAACAACCCTCTTTTTTTATTCATTGTCTTTACAAAGAACAATTCATTTTTCTTTATAAACTTGCCGACTTAGAAAGTGTCCCGAAAGGCGAATGGAGTGAAACCAGTAATAGGCTCATCGTTAAGAATTGAACCGTTAAGGTTGAGACGAAAGATGACAGGTTGTGCTGGAATCTCCGTTTGCATAGCATCCCATAAATGACCATCACGAAAAATGCCAAATTCCTCACGGTGGTTGAAAACTATTGGGATTGGATTTTGGAAGGATGGATCGGAAGGTATCATTGCGGGCTCAGATGTTCCATCAAAGGGGTTAATTTGACATAAGCCCTTGCCTTTTTCGCCAAGATCACAGCTAAAATACATAGGATTACCATAGTTAGGTCCTGCGGTAATATAAGGAGCATTAATTACAACGTCTGAAGAAACAAAATTGGTAAATTTGGCATACGCTCCATCTCTTTGAGCTACGAATGTAAAACAGAGTTCACGAGGAGCTTTATGGTAAGGGTGTTCAAAATCACTTGCTTGCTCGGGAGTGCGAGGTAAAAGATGAGGGTCGATGCACGTAAAGAAAATCTTTCCATCATGGTAGGCCAATCCTACATCGTGCAGACCTACCTGACCTGTGTGCCTTACGGGAGTTGAATCTGATCCGAGGTTAAATCGGTAGATGGCTGTTTCTAAGAAACCTTCGTTGTTCCGAGTTCTTATAGGATAATAAATATTCTCTTCTTTATCCCAGGTAAAAAAACTTTCACCTAAGGGTACCGGAAAGGTTACCTCTCCAGTTTGGAGGTTAAATGATGAAAGGTACCAATCTTCTCCCTGTTTTGATCCAAAGACAATTGATCTGTTGTTAGGAGATAGAGTTGGAAAACCACTAGCAAGGTTACCTTTGGGTACAGAGAGTACTATTCCATTTTTACTGGCGATTTCTTGTAACTGTTGTGATTGTAAATCGTATGTTACAAAGTATTTTTGGCCGCTGTCACGACCTTCAACTGTTGCGTAGACTATGCCTTTGTAGGGCAACGGAGTTACAGTAGCATCAATGGATGCGTTTGGCAGAGGAGTTGCATCGGGCACTGCTGTATCATATAGTGGTGGAGCAGAATTATCATCTGGAGATGTGCTGCCACAGCCAGCAATAAGAAGTGCAAGAGATAACGATTTATGCATAGAGTAATTACTGGACAGGAGTATTTAAGCTTTGTGGAAGTAGATCAGTTAAACTTTAAATAGGATTACACACAATAACATCGATATGAAGTTATTACACCATCTAATCCCATTTACCCTCGCAGCATGTGGCACTACAACTGAACAGCCTTCTGGATGTCAGATAGATTCTGATTGCAAAGAAGGTCGTGTTTGTTTAGAAGGGATGTGTCAAGAGCCAATTAGAGATGCAGGTGTTAATGATGCAGAATCTTTGGATGCGTCCAGGATGTCTCCTTTGAATGGACATTTTTACTTTACAGGTCAAGCAGAAGGAGAGGATCGATCAATTTTTCGCTATGATTTAAGTGGTAATGAAGTAGAGCGATTTAAAGATAATGTAGGTGGAATATTTACTCCAACACCCAATAAGCGACTTTTACGCGCGGTACTATCGCCTTCATTAAAGGATTTAGTTTATCTTGAACAAGAAGAAGATTCATTTACAATTCAACATTATGATTTGAACACAGGATCAATCGTTGGATTAGGCAGAGGTTCGCCCGGAACTCACTTTGCATGGGGAGATGAAAGTACGTTATTTTATACCAACAGTGGCACAACTCCTGAAGGACTTAAAGATTCAGCCGTTTACAAGATAACTATTAGTCATCCCGAACCAATAAAAATGGTATTTTTTCCAGTGACTGATTTTCCAATGGGCGTTGCAGCAACGCTTGCTAATCAAAGAATCGCATTTACATGCCCACCACAAGCGATTATTCGACAAGCAGAGCAGGATAATGAATACAACCCGGCTTACGTCGAAAAGTTGGAAATTTGTGTAGGAAGCTATGATCGAACCAATGGACAAACATTTACGCGACTAACAAGCGAGCAGCAAGTTACGGTATCGCACCCAACCCATATTTGGGACGAGTTTTATGGGAGCAATAACCTAGATGATTCACTACTCAAAGTCCTTACTCTTTGTAAAAGAGAAAGTTCCCCTTACATCGGTGTGTGTGCTGCGTTTTTTACTAATATACAACGGTTTGAACCGTTTATATTTATCGATGGTGCTCATGTGACAGCGTTAGTTCCAAATTCATCCCATAGGTTATTGCAACTCTCAGAGAGTGTAGTAGTCGATCGCATGACCAATCAGCGATATGAAATCCCGTTTTATGAAAATAATATTGTAGAGGGTAAACGAGTACGTGATCCAATAATATTTGCACTTGATGGAGATATCAAGGAGGAGTAAGGGATGCGAAAATACCTATCATTAGCATCATTTGTTGCGGCATGTGGCACTGCTCCTGCTGATGAACAGCCTTCGGGGTGTCAGATAGATTCTGATTGTAAAACGGGAAGAGTGTGTTTGGAAGGAATGTGTCAAGCACCCCTTGAAGATGCAACTATCGCTGATACCCAAGTAGTTGATGCACAACCAGAATCAGTATATTATGGTACGCTTCTGGCAATTGTTAGAAAGAATGGGGTAGCACGCGAAGAAGTATTTGTACAATACGATCTCAAAACAGGAACCCTCGAACAGCTAACAGATGCGCAGGGGATACTTGTGGCACCACCATCTCCTCAAGAAATATTTAGTCTAACGAGACCGGCTGTATCACCCGATGAGAAAAAGATTGCATTTGTAACACATGTGGAAACAAAAAAATATGGATGTATAACTTAGAAACAAGTGAATTGCAGCTTATTTCAGAAAACCCGAGTTTAGCTGGACTCGCGTGGGCTGATGAGAGCAGATTACTCTTTTCTCGAGAAGAATTGCGAGAAGGAGGAGTGGTGCACACCAGTATTTATACACAAAATATAGATTCTGTTGATGGACCAAGTCTTTTAGTTTCATTACCTTTAGATGGATATCGTATGGGTCTCGCTTATGATCATGATTTTGCAATTTTTAGTTGTCCTACTGAAGAAAATATGGAGCGATTGCGTGATGAACCAGAGAATCGCGAATATCAGCGACCGATAATGCTTTGCGCAACGAGAGTTGATACCAATAATCGAGAAAGAGAAGATGATTATTTTTATTTTGCACAAGAACATAATGGATATGAAATCACATCTCCTTATTTTTTTATGGGAGGCATGAAAAGCACATGGAGTTATAATGTTTTTTTCCCCTGTAAAAATAGTAAAGGTCGTGCATTGTGTGAAGCACAGATTGGTAATTTAGATTATGGAATAAAAGTGTTCATGGAAGTGAATGAATATTTTTCCTTGGGTGTATTTGATCATGACATGACGTATGCGTATATTGAGGGTGGAAGAGTTCTTCACCTAAATGAGAAAAAAGAAGGATCATTTGATATTATTGGAAAAGACTTTGAAGGAGAAAAAGTTATGGATTTTTGGCCTTTTGGGTATAAACAATGAGACGAGGTTTAGCTTGGATATTAATCAAAGTTGTTGATCCAGAACACGAAGAAAAACCATGCCATTACAAGTTGACCTATGTACATCCACGATCCTGACAAAAACTCTGATCACCAATCTCACCACAATCAATCACAGCAGATCTTGATACAGATAAAGGAATTAGAAATAAAGATAATACTACAATGATCAGCAATAATCTTTTCATCAACGTCCCTCTTTTTAGTAGAACGAGTGCCTTTTTCTTTATAAACTTGCCGACTTAGAAATTACTGCTCCCAAGCAAAGAAGGAAAGATGATGATAAATAGTTTCACCTTCAAAATCAAATGAGGAGGGGATAATTTTTCTCGTAAGACCCTGTGTTTGAAGATTATATACACTGCCAGAAGATAAGAGTAGGTTTGAACCAGGGCCAAGGATAAATCCTGAAACATCAGTATCTTCAGATAATAGTACATTTGTTTTGTGATCTGTTAGAAGGTTTACTGAGCAGACAGCATATTTAGACTTGTTTGATGGTTTGCAGGGCAACAGCAAACTATCATCTTGATCCCAGAGTAACCACTCCATCTCAAATTCAAACCCATCACTCTCTGAGTCAGTGACCCGAATGTATTGGTCTTGAAAACCGTGAAGGATGTCAATATAACATATTTCCGAAGGACTTTGAGGATTGGTTGGTTCTTTAGGACAGCGAAAGGCAAGCCAGTGACGTTTAATTGCTAGAGGCATACGAAAATCGGAAACAGGAAGTGTTACGTAGGGAGCGGACTCGCCATTATCTAAAGTGTGGCGATACACTGTCATTTGACGACCTTGCTCTCCCACTTCGCTGCGGCTCGCAAAGAAGGTGAGATTATTAGACCAGGCAAAATAAGGGATACCGTTGTCATTAAATACAACGGTGTCGGTATTATTAACAAGATTTGTGAGATGAACTTCTCGTTTTCCATCCTGGTCTCTTTGGGTGGTGAGAAGATGTATGCCGTCAGGAGATAGAGAAGGACCGCCGATCTGTCTACCAGGAGCGGGTTCGACTATGGTTCCATCTCGCGTAACAAATCGTTCTAGACGGTTTGTGTCCAGGTGATAGGTCACTAAAAATGGTTGGCTGCCTATTTCAATAGGGACGGCAAGAGCGTGGACACGCCCAGTGTAATTATGCGTGACGGATGCATCAATAGATGCGTCTGGCAGAGGAGTTGCATCGGGTACTGCCGTATCATATAGTGGTGGAGCAGAATTATCATCTGGGGATGTGCTACCACAGCCAGCAATAAGAAGTGCAAGAGATAACGATTTATGCATAGAGTAATTACTGGACAGGAGTATTTAAGCTTTGTGGAAGTAGATCAGTTAAACTTTAAATAGGATTACATAAGATAATATCGCTATGAAGTTATTACATTATTTAATTCCATTTACCTTCGCAGCATGTGGCACTACAACTGAACAGCCTTCTGGATGTCAAAGAGACTTTGAGTGTAAAACAATGAACTTTTATTTTTTCGAAAGCAACTTATGAACTTCCCCCATGAACTTCTTACCTACTTTAATTTTAGTATATAGCAAATAAATTGTTGCTTCTGTGATATCAAAATATTCATGTGCTAAAACGTTTCGACGCGCGGCGAGATATTGAAGATCACGAGAAAGGGCAGTGGAAATTACTTTTTCTTTTTCAAGTATCTGAAAAACTTCCTTGTATGAGGTTGGAAGACCGAGTTTTTTAGCTCTAATGACTTCTTGACCTAAATCAATAATTCGATTAAGTGTGGCAAATAAGAGCATGGAAAGGCTGTAAAAACGCTCCTTTGTCATAGTGGGAGAATTGATTTTCAGATTATCCATATCAATATAATAACGCTCGAGATCGGCGATGATTTTAGCTATTCTTTCTAAATCAAACATAGGAAACACCAGGCAAATAGGTTTCAATAAGTCGGGTTTGATGAATTTTATAATCAAAATACTCTTTGAGGGTTAACCAAGAAAGGGTATCTACTCTTCTTTTGTCTTTCATCAACAAAACTTTGCCTTCTTGAATAACACGTACTTTTATATTTAAAGGTAAATCATCAAAAAATAAAATGTCTATTTTAGCAGATGCATAACTTTGTAAATCCAATTTGACTTTTTGAGAGATACCCGGGGCGACAATACAAACATCGGTGTCGGAAAGAGGACCAGCTTCTTTGCGAGCATGGGAACCAAATAAAATAACTGCAACTATTGAATCAGATTTTTGAGAGGCTGAAATTAAATCTTTAATAGGTTTTTCCATGGAAGAGAAACAAGCAGTTTTTACTTATAAACTTGCCGACTTAGAAACTATTTCTTTTAAGTACAGAAGATTACTTCAATCCCACTTCCTCGTTTTTTCCGCCTATGAGCCGCCAAAATGTTTGTAGATCTTTACTGGATCGTAAATCAGATTTATTTGATCCAAGAGTAAGAAAAGAAACAGGAACTTTATACTTGTGGCAGACCATAATATTAAACCGGATGCGAGAAAGTAATTTTGCACGATTAGTACTATGGAGTATGTCAGCAAATGAGAATATTATTATTTTCTTCTTTTGGTACATGAGAGGTCCAAGGACTTGATCTAGCCCCCCACGAACTTGATGAAGGCTATCATTATGATGAATGTGTTCTAGTCCAGTAAGATATTGGACGGGTGTTTTTTCAATTACATGGCGAAGAAAGATTTCTGTTGCGGGCATGCAGACAATGGGGATTTTTAATTTATAAGATTTGGTTATTAGTTTGTCTAATTCTTTTTTGCTATCACCTTTATAGTATAGAAAGTCATGCTGGACAGACAAAATGGGTCCAAAACCTAATTCTATGGAGAGTTCTTCTATTTCTTTACTTATGGGAGTGAGCATGAAGTTAGACATAATCTGAAACGCGGTGAATTTTCTTTAAAAAACCATTGGTAGAAAACTGGCCTAAAACTTTATAAAAAATCAGCCAAATTAACACTTTACCTTAGGCCCATTAGGGGCAGGAGGAGACTATGGAAATTGAAATATTTTTTGAAAAAACTCAGAAAAGAGATAAAATTAGCTTTTCTGGAAAGACAGTGCGCGATATTTTAGCACAGCTTAAGATCAACCCGGAAACAGTTCTTGTTGTGCGAGCAAATGAAGTTATTACTGAAGATGAACGTTTAGCGGATAAGGATAAACTGGACATACTAAGTGTTATTTCTGGGGGATAGGATGAACTGTAGTTGTGGCAAGACGGCAGTAATTAATTTACTCCATGGACCAGTATGTAAATCGCACTTTATTACATACTTTGAAGAAAAAGTTTTTAAGACCATTAAAAAATATAACTTAATTGCTCGTGATGATGTGTTATGTGTTGCAGCATCAGGAGGAAAAGACTCTCTTACTGTTCTTTATTTAACACAGAAATACATTAGTAAATATACGTTGTCGCATACGAGCCTTCATGCTCTGGCTATTGATGAAGGAATTGAGGGTTATCGAGAACACACGCTTGTTGATTTACGCGTTTTTTGTGAGAAACATACAATCCCTCTTACGATTGTCTGCGCAAAGGACGAGTTTGGTTTTACACTTGATGAAGCGGTTCCAGCGATGAAGGTCAAAGAAGGAAAAAAACCATGTAATGTCTGTGGTGTGTGGCGCCGATATCTTCTGAACAAGTACGCAAAGAAAATGGGGGCAACAAAAGTAATTACGGGCCATAATTTGGATGATGAAGCGCAAGCTATTATGATGAACACATTTAAAGCGAATACTAAATTAGCTGCGCATTTGGGGCCTGTTAGTGGTCTTGAGGAACATAGCGCGTTTGTGCAACGAGTAAAGCCGTTGTACTTTTGTTCTGAAAAGGAAACAAAGTTGTATAGTATCCTGATGAAGTTCCAAGTGGAGTTTGCCGAGTGTCCCAATGCAGCAGAGGGTCTTCGAGCACATGTACGGGATATGCTTAACGATTTTGAGGTACAATATCCAGGAACAAAACAAAGTATTATTAATTCTTATTTAGATATTTTACCGTTGCTTAAAGAGCGGGCGAAGCAAAAAGCAATTGAACCGCTCCAAGAGTGTAAGGGATGTGGAGAACCATCTAATGGGACTGTATGTAATGCGTGTAAGATTGTTGGAGCGATGAAGAGTGGATAGTTCACGCCAGGAATTAGTATGGGGAAAAGATGGGCAACGTAGAATTATGAACGCAACAGTTGCAGTTGTTGGGATGGGTGCTTTAGGTAGTGTTTCGGCTGAGCTTCTTGTCCGCGCTGGTGTGGGCAAGCTAATAGTTATCGATCGGGACGTAGTAGAAAAGAGCAATTTACAACGGCAATTATTGTATACACAAAATGATGTTGGCGTAAGCAAAGTTGTTGCAGCGACAAAGCGTCTGCTCAAGATTAATTCTGATTTGCGTATTGAAAAGTATGCGGTGCATCTGGATGTGAATTCTATTCAAATTTTAGATAAGTCGGATATTATTGTTGATGGGACAGATAATACCAATACTCGGTTTGTGCTTAATGATTATGCGCGAAAGAAGAAGAAAATATTGGTGTATGGTTCCGCGATTAAAATGTCGGGATATGCAATGGCAATTCTACCTCAAGGCCCATGTTTACGCTGTTTTTTACAAGAAGCAGACTTGGAGACATGTGATGTTGCGGGAGTGATTAACACCATAACACCTTCGATTGCGGCATTACAGGTGAGTCTTGTGTATCGGATTTTGCTTGGTGAAAAAGTTGAACCTACTTTGTATCACTACAACATTTGGAAAGGAATGTTTTGTGCATTAAAAGTTACCAAAAGGAAAAGCTGCCCAACATGTAACGGAAGGTATGAATATTTAGAAAGACAACCTGAGGCAATTATTCGTTTTTGTTCGACGGGACGATTTCAAATAAAGGGGAAACTAAAGGATTTGAAATTGATAATGAAAAGGTGGGTCGCTATTGGAAAAGTTGTTGATGATGGTGTTTCTCTGCGGCTAGGGAAGATTATTCTCTTTGCTGATGGCCGTGCTTTAATTGAAGCAACAACGCGTGAAGAGGCGGAGAGTTTGTATTCGAAGTATGTGGGGAATTAGAGAAAGTAAATTATTAAATCTATTGTGATAATCACTTTGAATA
>CAYIEX010000056.1:0-11330 GCA_964362485.1 uncultured Methanosarcinales archaeon
TTGATCCCGTCGTTGGTGATTATGATTTCCATGCTAGACGATACGATTCCAAACTAGGTTTGTTTCTTCAACCTGATACTCTTGTTCAAAACGTGTATGATCCGCAGTCACTAAATCATTATAGTTTCGAAAGAAATAATCCCTATAAATATATTGACCCTTCGGGCAGAAAAGTAGCGAGCTATTCAAAGACCCCAGTCTATAAATATGTCCCTACTGGAAGAAAATTCATGGGTAAGGATATTACAACCAGAACATTTGTGGGTTGGCAAATTTCCTACTCGTATGGCAGTGGAGGCAGCACGGGAGGTGGTCAAGGCACGGCTTATCTAACTCCTGAGTTGGAAGCACAATTAAGTTCATCAGCAACACAGCAATCAAGTACTGTTTACTCCTGGTTCTCAGGAGGAAGGGATATGCAAAAAGAATATATGGTTAGTTACTTAGAAAACCTTGCGGGTAGAAGTTATGAACCACGTGGAACGTTACAGAGAGGTATTCAAAACACTTGGGTGCAAAGTGGCTTGTCTGGTGTAGCTGGCCTCGGTACTCTCGGTGTTGGGGGAGCTGCTGTCGCCCTGGCGTTTGCTAGATGGAATATACATGAAAAAGCAGCAGCCGGCGGTCAAATAAGCACGGGTGATTATATCTGGGCTGGGGCGGATGGCGCATCATCTCTAGTTGGCGGAAAACTTGTAAAAACTGTAGCCTATCCCGTCCTTGGTAAAGGTGCAATTTCTTTTGCTAAGCCCCTTGTAGTGGATATAGTTTCTGAAGCTACTGCTAGTGTTGTTTATGAGGGAGGTAGATCGGCTTGGGAAGACACTTTTGCGGAGGATTAGAAAATGGTTGGTAAAATAAACGGGGGATATTTTATAATTGCCCTTTTATTATTATTGGTATGTCTATACATACTAGTCTTTGCGATAAAGTACTTGAGGAAGGGACAAATTAAGTTACCCTCAATCTGGATGAAGAAGCCCTATTCATTTAAGAAAAATCCTGCAATATCCTCTCTGGTACTTCTAGCGATGTTAAGCCTTGTCGTTTTTTTCCTAATGTTGGCTATCATAGCTTTGTTTTTCCGTTAAAATGTATTCTCTTGGCTTTTCACGTTTAGTTAATAACGACGGCGATAATATTGATTATTCTGGGCACTTTGAGGCTATAATGTCGTTAAATCGATTTACCTATCATCCAACCGAAGAACGAATCCTCACAAAGAAAACATATAATTCATCAGGTACGCTTATTGAGACAGTCATTTACGTTGATGAAAATTTTGTCCGGGTTGTGAATGTATCTGGTACGTATGATTTTACGTACGTGAAGCACGAAGGCCAGCTGGTGGGACAGCGTAATCCGGATGGAACAAAGTTGTTTGTTCACACGGATCATGAAGGATCAACGTCTTTAGTTACGAATGAAGCGCAGACGGTTGTTGAGAATGCGACGTATGCTCCATTTGGAGAGATTCTTGCGGGTGCTGAAAATAGGTTTGATTATGAAAGTAAGGAGTTCGATTCTGTGGTGGGAGATTACGACTTCCACTTTAGGAAGTATAATCCATCTTGGGCTATATTCACGCAGCCAGATACGTTGATCCAGAATGTCTATGATCCGCAGTCATTGAATCGGTATAGTTTTGAGAGGAATAATCCGTATCATTACATTGATCCAACAGGGCATGAAGGAGTTGTATCTTTACCACGGTCGAGAATAGAAAAAATCAACCATGCAATGGAACTCGGTGGACACATTCTTGAAATATGGAATAATATTGATTTAGGGCGCGAAGCTCAATATCAAGGTCAACTTGAGCTTTATAGAGAGTATTACCCCAGCAAGTACGGATCAAGTAAAATAAGTATCTCCTCGCCTGGTTTCTCTTCTGCAGAGGATCCCACCCGTGAGCAGTTAAAGGAATGGGTAAAAGTAAGAAAAAGAGATGATCTAAATCTTGAGGATAGTAACGTTCCTCTATCTCTAGAGAAGAGTTTAACCATCTCTACCCAAAATACTCAGAGTTATAATAATGTTTTAAGCGGAAAATCGGGAGATTCGTTTTATGGGGCAATTGCTAGCTTAGGAGGTTCCGTGACGGTAAGATCACAAGGAATCTCACAAAATATAATCTCTGTCTACACTACTACTGAGAATGGAAAGCAGTTTCTAAGGTACCAAGTCCATAAGGATAAATCCGAGAAGAGATCGTGGGAGAAGAAAAACGAACAATACAAACCCTATGTTGCACCTAGTAAATCTTCAAAAAGGAGGAATTGACAAAAGAAATAAAATGAAATCCATCAACTTTGATTTATTGCGTAGCTTTTTTATTTCTTTTACTTGTATTAACAAAACCGATATACTTCTATTATTAGGCCCTTACTTTCTCTTCTCCATAATGATCTTTATCTCTTACTTTTTTGATAAAGATATGGTCATTTTAAAAGAAAACATTACTAATTTGATGAATGGATTAATGATCATTATAATCTTGGTTTACAATTATCTTTTTCATAAAGAAAGGATAGTTTTATTACGTTTTGTGTTCTACTTCTTAATCTCACTAAGTCTTTTAAGATTATTCTCTAATATATTTATCTTGGGGACAATGTCCCTTCCTTTACTTTTCATTATAGCAGAAATACTTAAAATAATGTCCCTGTTGTTATCTACTCTGATTGTATTGTTTGGTCTCGTATGGATATTAGATCAGAAAAAATTTTACTTTTGGGAGATCCTAACTATCTTAACTATTTCAATAGTTATTACCTTAATCACTGTGATCCCTAAATTCATATATTTCTCTGTTCCTATTACTACATTTATTAATATTGAGTTGCTATTAGCTGTATTATTTAACATTTTCTTATTTTATGGTTTCAATGTATTTAAGCCTCTAATCAATTCAAGGAGTAGGGATTTTGTTTTTTTTATCATGATCGGTATGTTAATCTTTGGACTTGAATTAATAAATGGGTTATTACTGGCCTATCCAGAGTTAAACGTAAGAAATTTAAGTGAGCTATTGGTTATCAACAGTGTTTTCCTTATTAATTATCTTCTCTGGGCTTTATTCATTTATTTTCATGAAGATAGAAGAGTTATCAAAAACATTTGAAATAACATCTAAGAAAACCTTTTGGTAAGAACATAAATTTCAGAAAACCGAGAGGGGGTATAGTAGAATTGCAGGAGGATATGTAATGCCTGATGGTTCAGTTTATCCAACCAACAATCCTAACTTTGTTCCGCGCGAAGTAAAAGAGAAAGAAAAATCATCTGGAAGTAAACGAAATAACCCTCCATTACAAAGTAAAAAATAAAACGAGAAAGGTGATCATTATGAATAATAAAATTTGGAAAGATATCCACCTGTTTAAATTAATCGGCCAAGCTTTTTGTGGTTTTTTATTGCTGTACGGAATTTATTTTGTTGTGAATTATTCTATCTTTAGAAATGCCTACTCTTTTTTTCTACTAGTAGTTATGAATATTCCCCTAATTTACTTTTTCCTTACTACCTCAGTCACACGATTAACTTATATCACATTTAGTGGCATCCGGATTGGAAACTCTCATAATGGCGCTTATACAATTATTCATTTCAAAAGGAAAGCTATGTTCATTCAATGGAAGGATATTGAACATATTCAAATTATCAGAAAAGTAGTCCGGCCTGGAATCGCCAGCCTACTTAAGTCGTTTATAATAGTTAAAGTAAAAGGTGGCGGCAGGTATGAATGCTTTATTGCTCGTCCAGAGTCTTTTTTAAAAACTTTAGAACAGATCAAGAGGAGCTATCTACTAAAAAAGAAAATCTGACATTCACCTCTTGTGACTTCATCACCTCCCTTGAGCATAATCTTTAAATGCTGGGAATGCTTTTCCTTGACTGGTGAAACTATGAACAAACTATTGCTTTTAATTGTACTTGTTATGGCGGTTCTTGTTGTTGGATGTGCTGAAGAGGCAACGACTTCGCCGCAACCAGTATCAGAACCTGCGCCATTGATTGCTGAAAGTGAGCCAGCACCTGAAACCAGACCTGCGGGAACGCCGTCTTCCACGCCTGAGGCACGACAAGAAACTCGTGGGGTTGAAGAACCAGTCTCTTCTGAAGCTGCGACTCCTCAAGTCCGCGAATTTAGTATAACTGCTCGCAACTGGGAATATGATCCTGGCCGGATTGTTGTTAATAAAGGCGATACGGTCCGCTTCGTTATAACCAGTGTAGAAGGAACTCATGGTTTCAATCTTCCTGCATTTGGAGTAAATGAAAGACTTGTTCCTGGCCAAACGATTAGTGTGGAGTTTGTTGCAGACAAAGAAGGAACGTTTTCATTTTCTTGCAATATTCCCTGTGGCAAAGGTCATGGTGGCATGGCAGGAGAGCTCGTTGTTGAATAAGTTGTAGTTCTTTTCTTTCTTTTTTGTTTATAATGTTCTCTATATCTAATGCCCGCAACATGAACTTTTCTTTGGTGCGTCATTGTTTGACTCGTTCTTTTTTTCTTCAAACTTTTTGAGACATGCAGCAGAACAAAACCATTCTCCATATTTTTCTATACCTTTTGCCTTTTCTTGCTTCATCCCACAGATGGGATCTTTTTTCTTAAATAGTCCAAATACCATTATCTTTTCCTCCATCTTTTCATCAATAATGAATTACTTACCACGCTTACTGAACTAAATGCCATCGCAGCGCCAGCAATGGCTGGATTGAGGAGAGTTCCTGTAAATGGGTAGAGGATGCCTGCAGCAAGGGGTATTCCTGCCACATTGTAGGCAAATGCCCAGAACAAGTTCTGTTTTATTTTCTTCATTGTATAACTACTAAGTTTTATGGCTGTTACAACATCCTCAAGATTTTGCTTTATTAATACTACATCGGCTGATTCTATGGCTATATCTGTTCCTGAACCAATGGCTATTCCGACATCTGCTTGAGCGAGTGCAGGAGCGTCGTTAATGCCATCACCTACCATGGCAACAATTTTACCCTGCGATTGGAGTTCTTTTACTTTAGCTGCTTTATCTTGTGGAAGGACTTGCGCAAATACATTCTTTATTCCAGCTTGTTTTGCGATTGCGTTTGCGGTTTGTTCATTGTCTCCGGTGATTAAGTATACTTCTTTTCCCATCTGCTCGAGTGTTTTAATTGCGGATGCACTGTTTTCTTGGATTGTGTCTTGGATGGCGATGATCCCAGCAAGGGTGGAGTTTATTGCAATGAGGATTACAGTTTTTCCTTCTTGTTCCAAACGCTCCAAATCGGTTTGGCTGGCGTTGATTGGGATCTTATGGTCATGGAGGAGTTTTCTATTGCCCAAGATGATCTTTTGTTTCCCATTGGTTGCTTCAAGACCATGGCCGACAATACTTTTGAATGTTGTAGGATCAGGGATTGTTAGTTGTTGCTCTTTAGCCTTCTTAATAATAGCTTCTCCAAGAGGATGCTCACTGCGTTTTTCAGCAATGGCGGCGGCTTGAAGAACGTCTTTCTGATTAAATTTGTGATAGGTGATGATGTCAGTTACTTCCGGATTGCCTTTTGTTATTGTTCCTGTTTTATCAAAAATAACGGTATCGACCTCTTTGAGTTTTTGCAGTGCCTGGGCACTTTTGATAAGAATGCCTTGCTCGGCACCTTTTCCAGTTCCCATCATGATGGCAGTTGGTGTGGCAAGACCTAATGCGCAGGGGCAGGCGATAATAAGTACTGCAACAAAGCTTGTGATAGCAAATCCAAGAGGTTTTCCTATAGAGAGCCACACGACAAGGGATAGGATGGCAATTATAAGAACGGCGGGTACAAAGTATGCTGAGATCTTGTCCGCAAGTTTCTGGATGGGAGCTTTAGAGCCTTGAGCGGCTTCAACCAATCTAACGATCTGGGCAAGCATAGTATCAGATCCCACTTTCGTTGCCTTCAATGTAAATGATCCGGTCTTGTTGATTGTTGAACCAATGACTTTGTCATCCTTCTGTTTTTCAACCGGGATGCTCTCACCTGTGATCATACTTTCATCTACGGTGCTGTGTCCTGCGATGATTATGCCATCAACAGGGATTTTTTGTCCTGGTTTTACAATAACATGATCGCCAACTTCTACTTCATCAATGGGAATTTCTACTTCCTTGTTGTTGCGAACAACGAGAGCTGTTTTGGCTTGAAGTCCCAAGAGTTTCTTAATGGATTCAGAGGTTTTGCCTTTGGCAACTGCTTCTAAGTATTTTCCTAGGAGGATAAAAGCAATAAGAAAGGCGGCAACTTCGAAGTATAAATCGTGATGAGAGTAGGCTGTATCGCCTTGCCAAATCAGAATGCTAATAATCAGTGAATACACATACGCGGTTCCTGTTCCTAAAGCAACAAGGGTGTCCATTGTTGCTGTTTTCGATTTAATTACAGCACGGATACCATATGAGAAAAATATGGATCCGGCAATCATTACTCCCGTTGCGAGCAATAGCTCGATTAAGATAATGTTATTTTCAATTATTTTTGGGAAACTAATATTGAAAAGAGGTGCAATCATTGCGATAAAGAGGAGAGGTATCGATAGACCCATGGATATGAACATGCGATTTTTAATGTACTTTATTTCTTTTTCCCGGGCAGCTTTCTCAGTGTCAATATTTTCTCCAGACAGTGGTTCATAACCCATCGATTTGATGGTTTCTTTGATTTTTGCTGGGGTGATAATGCTCGGGTCGTATGTAATTTTAGCATTTTCTGTGACAGCAAGTTCGATTGCAAGGATGCCTTTGGTTTGCTTAAGGGCTCCATTGATTGTAGAAACGCAGTGAGGGTTGTCCATTCCTATGATTTTAAGTTGGAGGGTGTTTCCATCCCGTTCTGCTGACGCTTTATATCCTACTTTATTGATTACTTTTTCTAGATCGGCAGGGGTTGTTTTGGAATGTTCGTATTTAACGGTTGCCTTCTGTGTTGCGAAATTAACAGCGGCACTCGTGACACCGGGTGTTTTATGGAGAGCGGTTTCTATTTTACTAGCGCAGCTAGCACAGTGCATTCCTTCTACTTGGAGTGTGCATTGTTGTGATTTTGGTTTAGTTGTCATTAGCGTTCGCCTCGTAATATCTTGCAACAGTATTTGTGAGTATGTTTATCGATTAATCTAAAGAGCGGTTCGATTGTTTTTTGATTGAGCGTGAAATATTTGTATTTGCCTTTCTTTTCGGAAAAGACCATCCCGTGGTATTCCAACATTTTGAGGTGGTGGGATACCAATGTTTGCTCGTAACCTGTATTGTTGCATATTTCTGAAACGTTAAGGGGTTTTTCTCGAAGGCTGTTTAGGATGTGTAGGCGAGTGTCGTTTCCCATGGTTTGGAAAAACATATGGTGTGCTGCAAGAGAGTTATGTGAATTCATATTCATATGAATGGGAGTTCATGTATTTAAATGTTGTGGCCGTTAATGTTTTAAAACCAATATGTTGTTTTCTTACCCTAAACTGAGTGTGATGCAGTAATCATGGCCAATTGAAGTTTCTTGTTGGCACTGCGTCAAGGCCCACAATTGTAATTTGGAATTGTGTGGGTTCTTGCGGTAGTTCAAAGGCTAATTCTCCACTATTGTGGTGGCCACTTAAAGTAGGGGTAGTTACAGGGTTGTAAGATTTGCCATCTGTCGTGAGCGTGATGATTTCCTTTAGATTATACTGTACGAGGTTGTTTACGGTATGTGTGTTTATCCCAATACTAACTATGAATTTCCCTTCTTTGTACTCTTTTGGCACAAGTTCAACAGAAACTTCGCCTTCACTTGTTCGAGTCAATGAGTTTGCTGGGAGAATTGTGCTGGAAACAGTGGGAGGAGGCGTTAGTTCTCTTTGCGAGGTTGACGTTGCTTGGTCTCCGATGTTCAATGTATCCATTAAACCAACAATGGAAAAGATTAATAATCCTGCACCTAAAAATACAACTATTCCTACAATTATTTTTTCTGTTGTGTTCATGTTCGTCCTCCTCGCTTGGGATTCTCTTTGTTACTTTGGTTTTTATTCATGTGCGTGTGCTTGTATATGGCATAGATTAGATACGCTATCCCTGCAATATTAGATACTATCCCAATTAATAGAAACCATGTCTGATATTTTGTAAGGAATGTTGCTGCCGCGGCAATACCAACTAAAGGGAGTATATCCGCTCCGTGATGAAGACAGCAAGCGATCATCGCACCCGTACTAACACCTCCACTTGCAACGGCTGGCACCATACATTGGGAGCATTCTTTTTGACGAGCTTTAAGATAGACCATCAGGCCAACTTGAACTCCAAATCCCAGTACAAGTATGGACATGTACGGCTGAAGCAGAAGGAATTGTTCAAGAGCATGGGCAAATGAATTTAGAAGACCAAGGATGAGGGTATAGATGGTAAGAAGGATCGCACTTCCTCCAAATCCTGCAATGATTGATTTTGGTATTGGTTTCATGTTTTCTCTATTTTTGGTTTTCTGTTTCTCGGTTTTCCTGTTAATTATAGCTCTATTTTTTCATTACTTGATCTGCTAGAAGCCAGAATAGGATAACTGCAATAATGATTACCAGTAATGCCCAAAACAGAATTACTGATGTCATGTGCCATGTCATATATCCACTATGATAGTATTCCATTACCATTTTTTACAACACTCCACAAGTTTAGTTATTGTTGTTTGCAGCAAAGGGCTTTGCCTGTATGCATAGAGTAGTGTAAAGATTATCCACACGGCACCAACGAGTAAGGTTGCCTGGAAGTCGACACTTTTTGCAAGGATGGTGTGTCCCATTGCAATGAGGGTAAGGAGGAACGGTAAGCGGAATAGAAGTAAGGGCCTTGAGACCACTTTTTCAATCGTGTAATATAAACCTAAAGTAGTCAAACCCATCATGAGTGCAATAAGTGTTAGGTTGGTGTAGAGACTGTATTGATACATTACCAAGAGAGTGAGCCACGTGAATGTATTGGCAAGGCAGATTGCGCACCACGATTTTACTGCGGGATTGGTTTTTTCCAAGATTTTTCTTGCAATGATGATAATTATAAACACGGTGATTAGCCCAATGAGGGGATAGAGTAAGTCGTTCATTTAGCTCACCACCAAGTGTATAATCACACCAGTAATAATAAGACTTAATAATGTAAGAATGACTCCTTGGAATGCGATTGTGGTATTGCGGTAATCACTTATCTTCTTACTTATTGAAGGGGTTAAACTCACAATACTTGCTCCAATAATGCTCCCTACTACAAAGTTGTTGAGTAAGTAGGTGCGATTGAAGATACTGCCATACTCTCCAAACCAACTAATATACCAGGGAGTGAAGCCAGGTATTAACGGCATGATGGGAATGATGGTAAGAAGAAAAGATGCTAGTATCAGTGCTATATTTTGGTATGGAAAATATTGCTTTTTAATTAATTTTGAGATCCAATAGCCGGTGGAAATAGCAAAGGCACCAATAAAGAGGCCAATTACGATTGTGCTCACGCCAAGGTACATAGCTCCTGCTGCGGCTGCGCCGGCTCCAACAGTGCACAGTGGGCAATGCGCGCGGACAAGTGGAAGAGCAAGTGCTGCAGCGGCAATGGGGATTATTTTCTTCAGGTATTTCCACTTTGGTTTTGGGTTTAGGGATGGCATTGTTCTTGTTTTATATCTTTACATTATGGTGTCATATACAATTTACATTCTCATGAACTCAGTTTGGGTTCCATCTTTATGCACTGCGTAAATCACAAAGGGACTTGTTTTGGCACCGGGCATTCCTGGTGAACCGGATGGCATTCCGGGCATGGCAATACCAATAACATTAGTAGGACGCTCAGCAAGAAGTTTGTCAATTGCTTCTTTTGGGATGTGGCCTTCAACAAAATAGCCATCTACTTCAAGGGTGTGGCAACTTCGTAGAGCTGTAGGTATTCCTAATTTATCCTTAATGGGAGTAATGTCTTCCATTTGTTCAATAGTAAGAGATAGGTCTTGTTTTTGGAGGTAGGATCCGTATAATGCACAACAACCACAGGATTCAGATTTATAGAGTTTGACTTCTACTTCTTTGGTGTTAGTGTTAGAACCTGCGTCGGGTTGAGTTTGCTGTTCTTTACTGCAGCCAGCAAGGAGTACGACGGCTACAAGTACGGCTATAATTGTGGTTAGGAGGTATTTATTCATGATTTCACCGTTACGAGTTGGGTTGAAACAGCTTAAGAAGGTATTTTGGAAACTGATTTTTAAGAGTGAAACTAGTTTCTAATCATCGTTTTAGATGGTGGCAACTAAAAGTTTAAAAGGTTTGTTTCGCTTACTAAGTTATGAAGTACACACGATGTATAGGGTTGTTCTTCTTTTTGATGCTCCTATTTATTCCACTTGGGCTTGCGGAGAAAGATTACTACTGGGAAAGCATTGATTCTCAGGTTTCTATTCGTGACGATGGGAGTTTAGATGTGGTTGAAACACAAACATTCGTTTTTACAGGTCCTTTTACATATGCGTATCGCTACTTTCATTATGATGAAATTGACGCGATTGAGAATATTCACGTTTATGAAGGAGACGATGAGATAACTTCTGTTGATGTCTATAAAGAAGGGGATTTTTTAGTTGTACGGTGGGGTTATGATGCAGCCGATGAAACAAGAACGTTTCGGCTTGAATATACTTTGCTCGGTGCTATTAGTGAGGATGATGAGCGACAGGATTTATTTTATACCGCGGTATTTAAAGACCATGAAAAACCGGTGGAAACAGCCACGCTTACGGTGCGTTTCCCCTCTGATGTGGTGGTGAGCGATCTTAAGATTGAAACTGTTCCAGCAACATTGGCAGAGGTTGTTGATGCACGCACAGTGAGGATGGAAGTAGAAGACTTAGCACCCTATGAAGTGTTTGATGTAAAGCTCAACTTCCCTGCTTTGGTTGCACTTCCTACACTTGCTTTGTATGTGATTATTCTCGTTGTTTTGTTCATTTTTGTTATCCTTGCAGTTCCCATCATGGCATTTGTGCGAGCAAAGAAGGTGCATGATCAATTCGGGAAGGATCCAACAATTAGAGATGGGGATTCACGCTTAGCACAATTACGGTTGCTTAAGCCCGCTGTTGTTGGAACTATTATGGATGACACTGCTGGTATTAAGGAGATTATGGCTACCGTTATTGATTTAGCACAGCGTGGATATATTTTCATTCAGGAAGAAAAGAAGGGATTATGGGGGAAGGATTTTACGCTTAGTCTTATGAAAAGTGAAAGTTCATTGGCGCTTTATGAGAAAGAAGTTCTCAACGCGATTTTTAGCACAAAAAAGTC
>CAYIEX010000057.1:0-11257 GCA_964362485.1 uncultured Methanosarcinales archaeon
ATCACAACCCCACAAATTCAACCGGATTGTATTGTTTAACAGTTATGGATAGAGGCTCCGAGCGAACCCAATTAAAAATATCTTTCACCTCACCAACCGCTTCATCATAATTTTGAAACACCGGATTTCGCGTAAGAGCAGTATACCACACATGAAAAGGAACATCCCGAGTAAGTATTCCCTTTTCCAATGTACCTGAAAACGGGATGCATGCCGGATGAACTTTAATTCCTGTTGGCAGATAAATCTCTTCCTTACCAAATCCTTTACCCTCTACATACCCGTGCCCAGCTAATCGTAAATCCCCCAACAACATTACATATTTTAGCTTCTCCAACCGGTCATCGAGCACCAACCGTGAATAATCAACACCATGGAACCCCCGCGGATGCTCTAAATCCGCAAGACAATCAGCCACGACAGCATCAATCGCTACTTTTTTCTGGTCTGCGGGTAATTTAAGAGTCTTCTCCAGCCCCTTCTTTAAGTCAATTGCCTTTTGCTTCTTTTCTTCAATGATCCTGGTACGCAGCGATTGCAAATGCTCATCAAGCTGTGATTCATGGGGAAACGAAAAAGAGAGCAAATACACATTCAAATCGGCAATAATATAATACTTGATAGAACGGTCTTCCACCCACTCTTCATAATGAGACCGTCGCTCAAAGGTTGTCTCACGCGTGAAAACCTTGCGTGTAAAATCATCTTTATTGCATAAAACACACGCGCCTTTCTGGTAGCGAACCAAATCCTGTTGCGATAAAAACTGTGGTTTATCCATAATCTCACCCACAAATAGATAAGAGTTGTAGAAAAGATAAAGAATTCGTACAAAGAACCAGCAGGAGAGTTGTACTATTAGTGATAATATTATTGGGTAAACTTTAGTGTAAGCTTATTGTGGGTTTGAAAAGCAAGAGCATAATCACTATTTCTCAAAAAGAGTTCCTTCCCTATTGCCACCCAATGGACAGTTTTTTCGATGCATTCCTCAAGATTAGCAGCAGTTGCAAGCATAATTTCTTTTGGGCTAAGAAAGTATTGTTTTTTGCATCTCCATTGATAAAACGAGTCAGGAGGTGGAATACTGATTGGAACACTAATATCTATCCTAGTACCAGTACTAAAAGGAACGCCACCCACCTCAACATTCCATTTACTAACACCACTAAAAAAACCAGGAGTCCTAAATAATGGAGGAACCTCAAAACCATAGCGCGAAACAAGGGCATTATAGAAAGTTCGATTAAGTGAGTATTCAGGATTAACGGTTGTCATAACAAACCAGAAAAGAAGATCCTTTTTAAGAATTAGTACAAAAAAAGAAAAAAATAACTACCTTATCCTTATCACTTCCAAATTCTTCGGTGCAATCGTTTCAATCTTAAATTGCTTATGAATCGATGAAGCAAGATCTAAACAACGTGAACTCTCACCATGAACCACAATAATTTTACGTGGTTGTGGATTGCAGCGTTTGACATAATTCATGAGTTGTCTGCGATCTGAGTGAGAAATAATTTCAACTTTATGGACTTCCATGTTGATTTGTAACACTTGCTGTTTTCCCGACTCATGAACCATAAGTTCCCGCTCGCCAGATCGTACTCGATAACCCAAGCTTCCTGGAGGCTGATAACACGTGAAAATCATTGCATTCTTACTATCCCGAGCAAGTCCTTTAAAATACTCCACTGAAGGACCACCGGTAAGCATACCTGATGTTGCCAAAATAAGAGCAGGACCCTCCTCAGCAAGTACGGCTTGGCGATCTTTTGGTGAGCTTACTTGTTTAAAAATATCAGCAAGGAAAGGATTATTTTCTTTATGAAAAATTTGTTGGCGTAAATTCCGGCTCAAAAATTCAGGATACGCCGTGTGAATTGCTGTAATATCCCAAAGCATCCCATCTTGATACACCGGAGCCTTTGGAATCTTACCCTCACGCATCAACTGCTCAACATACACTAAAATTTCTTGGGCGCGACCGGATCCTAAAACAGGAACCAAAACTTTCCCACCCCGCTCAAACGTATTCTTGAGTACATCCATAATATACGCGTCCGCTTCCTCTTCAGCCATCACATTATCCTTTCCACCGTATGTTGACTCGATCATGAGTGTCTCAACACGAGGAAATTGCGTGTTACCCGGCTCAAGCACATGCGTCCGAGCATACTTTAAATCGCTGGTATACACCAAATTATGAAGACCATTACCAATATTTAAGTGCACAATCGAGCTACCAATGATATGACCCGAATTATAAAGAGTTAGACGAATATCGGGAGTAATGTCAGACACCTCATCAAATTCAAGGCAAATAGTATGCAGTACCATTTCTCGCACTTCATCACTAGTATACAGCGGCTCTTTACCTTCAGCACGTTGAATTTTAATCATATCTAGCTGGAGCAGCGCCATAACATCGCGCGTTGGCGCCGTACAATATACCGGCCCTCGATATCCATACTTAAAAAGATACGGAAGCAATCCAGAATGATCAAGATGCGAGTGACTGACAATCACCGCATCAATTTCACTAATATTAAATTCTGGCGCATCTAAATAAGGATACATCTCTGCACCTTCTTCACTCGAATCAATACCACAATCAATTAAAATACGCGATTCGGGCGTTTGTACCAAAAAGCAAGTCCGACCCACTTGGCGCGCCGCACCTAAAAATGAAATACGCACCCACTCGTGTTTCTTCTCACGTAGCCAACCATCATAAATACGATGTCCCGTTCGGTCAAGGAACTTCTTGCGTTCAGATGCATTTTCATACAGAACCGATCGAATACTCTCAATTAATTTTGAACGAATCGGAGGAACTCGTCGAATAAGCGGAACCCAAAAGGTTTTATTCGCAATTTCTTTAAGAACCTCACCCTGTCTGCCAATAACAAGACCAGGTTTATCAGCGTGAATAATAACTTGCGAGCGCGGCGGATCAAAGATAAAATCTTCCAGTCCTGCTTCCTCAGCAATCATCGCTTTAATTTCTTTTTCAGCAACACCTTGATCAGTACAAAGCGAGGGATCGGGTCGCAATTCAATACGTTTCTTAAACTCTGAAACTGCCGCTCGAATCGTACCCCCATTATCTCGAAAATATTCTTTATCTTTCGTATAAAGAACAATATTTGCGCCTTCAAACGCAGCATCTGAAATTTTTCCTTCAGGTAAAACTTTAATTATTTCTTTTAAAATATCTCCCATGCTAACCTCACTACAAGACGAAAAGAAAAAGAGAAAAAACTCTACTGGAGAGCTTCAATTTCTTTTGGCATCACCCTCCGAATTTCTTTTTCGCCAATAATAACGATATCAATACCATTTCCTGAGTAATTGTCACGAGCCATAGACGCTGTAATACAACGCACAACCAGTTTTAGGCCATCTTGAACACTCATATTATTCTTGTATTGTGTCTCAAGTACACCATACGCAAAAACAGACCCAGATCCGCTTGAAACATAATCCGTAATTTCCGTAACACTTCCATCAGGGAATAAATCATACAAATGAACTCCTTTGTGATCTTTGGCCCCAAGTAAAAAATGAGCAACACCAGGGAAATATTTTCGTATATTGGAGTACAATAGTCCACCAATTAAGTTTGCCGCCTCTTTGGCACTTGTTTTTTTATTAGTACGAACTTCTTTGAGCTTAAGTTCAGCTCGTGATAACTTAATCAAAAGTTGTGCTTCCGAGACACTTCCCGCAATAGTGACCGCACAATCATCATTTAAAATATGAGTTTTTTCTGCTTTCTTATCAACAATAAGATTCCCAGCAGTAGCTCGTTTATCTGCAGCCAAAATAACGCCGTCCTTACATACCAAACCAACAGTAGTTGTACCCGTCTTTAATTGTTGTAGTTCATCCATTGTAAAAACACCCACAAGAAGAGTTTACCTCTTTATTTTAAGGGGAATAAGATAGTCTTATTTTTAAAGGTTTCTATGCTGTTAGTGCTTAATAAAAATAGGCCTCAAAAATAAGATAAAAGTAAATCAAAAGTAAATCAAAATTAAATTTTTGTGTGCAACACATCATAAAGAGCTTTAAATTCAACCTGCAAGCCTTCTTCATCTGTGATTGCCTGTTCAATAAGTGACTGCAATGCATCCCGTTTTGCAGTAAAGGCAGCACCAGCAGCTGGTGTCTTAAGCATCGTATCAAAATCAACCAAAGCTTTTATAACACTCTTATTTAACACTTTAATCTCTTTAATAATCGGGTTGATCAACTTTTTTACACTAGCCTCGGTAGCTGGATTAGGGAATTTAAGTTTCGCTAGATCTGACTCCAATTTTGTAATACGCTGATCAGCTTTTGAAACATGCCGTTTAGCGGCTTTTTCCGGGCCTTTAATTTTCTTTAAATCACCCTCAACACTAGCTTTAACAACGACATTGCGAATGTCAGTCAAATCTTTGAATGTAACCATAGAAAATTTTTTCGCGGAGTATGCTTCGTCATCAGCTTTATTGATTTCTCTAAGCTTATCATAACCTGCTCCAATTTTTTCTTTAACCCATCCAGCAGCATCACCAGTAGCTTTAGCACCACCGGGCCCGAAAATCAATTTCCATCCAAAATAAACATAACCGAGTGCAATCACCCATACTAAAACATCTAAAATAGTGCTAATCGAATTTGAAAGCGTTGTGAGCGCTGGTCCAGCAACAAGTGAAGCCGCCATCATACACCTCTATGGCGCATTGGCAAGTATAATTGCCCAATGCGAAATTTCGTTGACAAGTAACAATAACATAGTTAGAACAATAAGTTTCACACCAGCTATAGCACGACTTCGTGTTGGTGTAACAAACAAAAGATACAACACCCCAATAATTGGTCCACCGACAAAGATAAATGCAAACAGCGTAGCATACGTCGCTCCAAATGCTGCAAGAATACTAGCAGGAGTAAAGACAGCAGAGATAATTGCAAGAATTACTCCCACCGTAATTGCTACAGTTCGATCCATATTAGGAATCAAGTTAAGACCCATATAAAGAACTGAAAAGATCAAAATACCTAAAGAAATTCTAACAAACCCAAAGAATTGATTATCCGCACCGCCACCAAGCAAGAATTTCAAACTTCCGATCTCAAGAATTTTCTCACCTACCTTCTCGAGGGTATCTGCTAAACTTGCCGCCATTACAGATGACACCGCAAGAAGCGAAACAATAAGGAAAAGCAACAGTAAGCCTTTTTTCATCATCTACCACCTTTTAGTATAATAACCCAAAGGATAAAATATGCCTATATAAATCTTTCCAGAATTGAAAATTGTCGTTTGTGAACTAATCGTTTGTGAATTAAAATGGTAAAAAAACAAAGAGAAATTATCAAAATGCTGATAAAAAAGTTAATTAACTGGGGAAAATTTAACAGTCAGCTAACTGGAGCAGCTTAAACAATCCATCTAACCGCCCAAAAACTTTATAAATAACCCATCTTCTCAAAGACCCATGACACATATTTTACTCGTAAATCCTAATGAGTTAATCACTAAGACAGCAGGCGAGCTCAAAAAACAAAAGATAGTGAGCCCTACACCTTGGTCTAAATTCGTCAAAACCGGTCATCACAACGATCGCTTACCCGATAATGAAGACTGGTGGTATGTACGCTCTGCAGCAGTTCTTCGAACCGTTGCTCGTCTAGGTCCAGTCGGTACCGAAAAACTTCGAACCAAATTTGGTGGCCGAAAAAACAGAGGTCATAAACCAGAACGTCACTTCAAAGCATCCGGTGCAATCATTCGTAATATTCTTCAGCAACTTGAAAAATCAGGTCTTGTCAAGCAAACCCAAAAAGATAACCACAAAGGCCGCGTTCTAACGCCTCAAGGAGTTTCATTTTTAGATAAAATTGCTGTGCAGGTCGCAAAACAAGAGCACAAAGAAAGCAAAGAGCAGTAAAATGGCACGAAACAAACCTCCAGCAAAAAAGAAACGCTTAATTAAATTAAGTAAACAAACAAAATGGGCACCTTTTTGGACTGTCTTTAAAGTTCACGGCAAAGGTCGAAAAGTACACCCCTCCCGTCACACGCAAGTTAAACGCAGTTGGCGCAGAACAAGCACGAAAGCATAGAGGTTAGCATGGCAGCAAAAAAAGAAGACGCAAAAATCCTTGAGCGAACCTATAACGTTCCACTCCGTAAAGAATACCTTAAAGTTGCAACTTGGCGCAGAACTGAAAAAGCAGTAACCGCTGTTAAACAATTCCTCGTTCGCCACATGAAATCAGAAGACGTCAAACTCTCAACTGAGCTTAACGAAAAACTCTGGCAACACGGTATTAAAAACCCCCCTCACCACATTAAAGTAACCGCAACTCGTGATGAAAAAGGTGTTGTTCGAGCTCATCTCTTTGGTGAAGTAGTAACGAAAAGCGATAAGCCAGCAGCTAAAAAAACAGCCAAAAAAGCTGCTCCAAAAGCTGAAGCCAAAGCAGAAAAAGTAGAAGTACCAGCACAGTAATTTATTTATTTTAACTTTTCTTCTTCCAAAAGTTTATATTATAACTATCCTTCTCACAATGCATGAGGTATCAATTAGAATACATTCTCAAAGCAAACAGCATTAAAAAACAATCCCCTGTTTTTATTGGAACTATTTCTGACCTAAAAGAGAGGTACAAAAATTCAGATCAATTAACCCATAAACTATTAAAAGAAACCCCTATCTCACCACTCCATGTCCGCTCTCACATTCATTAAAAAAGAAGCCAAAGGCGAATTTGGAAAGCAACCTCAAGAGCGTACCATCGAAGAGAAACTCAAATACGCTATAATCAATCTTGATAAACCAAAAGGACCCACCAGCCACCAAGTATCCGAGTACGTCCAAAAACTTCTAAATCTCAAAAAAGCAGGCCATTCCGGAACACTCGATCCCCAAGTAACAGGGGTTCAACCAGTAGCATTGGGTGCAGCAACCCGTATAACCCAATTTCTTCTAACAGCACCCAAGGAATAAATCTGCGTTATGCATCTTCACAAAGAAGTAGAAGAGCCCGTTCTTCGCGCGGGAGTCCAAAAATTCATAGGTAAAATCAATCAACTACCACCCATAAAAAGTGCCGTAAAGCGTCAACTCCGAGTCCGTGAAATCTACGAAATTGATATTCTTGAAATTAAAAATAAAGACATCCTTTTTCGTGTCAAATGCCAAGCAGGAACATACATAAGAAAACTCTGCCATGATTTAGGTGTTACACTTGGTGTAGGGGCACATATGGCCCAATTACGTCGTAGCCAAGCCGGACCGTTTACCGAAAACGACAACCTTGTGACACTAAATGATCTTCAAGAAGCTCTCTACTTTTATCACGAAGAACATAACCCCAAGTACTTAGAATATTGCCTTCAACCAGTCGAAGACGCTTTAAAGTTCATCCCCAAATGTTGGATTCTCGACACTGCCATAATAAGCCTTTCCAACGGCCGTGACCTGGGCATACCAGGTATAAGTCAGCTTGAAAATTTCAAAAAGGGGGACACCGTTGCCATCATGAGCATTAAAGGTGAGCTCATCGCAGTAGGCAAATCACAAATGAGCGCCGTCGAGATTAACACGAAAGACAAAGGTCTTGCCATCAAAATCGAAAAAGTCTTTATTCCCCAGCAAGCAAAAATACCAGGACAAAACTAACAATAAAATACAACAATGAAATCTGGGATCAATGTTTTCGTACCCGTGGTTCTTACACTCAATTTATCTTGTAATCAAGAAAAAGAACCAGAATGTTTTAGTTATAACCAGACAACTATTCCCATCACCAGAAATCACAATGGTAAAATCTCTTCTTTCGACTCGCTCAATCAACCCGATCCAACCCAGATACTCAGCGAACCTGCATTAGATCTAGTCAGTGAAACTCACAACCTAGGAACAGAACCATTGCCCCCAGATATAAACCTCACGAGAGTCCCTCGATATTGTTTGAACCATCCCGGGCTAGCTTATGCTCTCTCGGGAGAAGAATACACGAGAGGTATTTATTTCGTATCAGACTTCTCCACACTGGGGGCAATAGAAATTCTTAACCATGAAATAGGGCACCTTCAACCCGGTGGTCATAATAATGAGGTAATGGCCGAATTAAATGAATTTGAACAAAAACTAATGGCCTACACCCTCTTTGCAGCAAGCGAAGAAAATGAGATCATCCAATGGGCCTATCGCAATGCTGAAATTGACGGCTATTTAGACCATCTCTCCAATGCCCTTGAAAGAGATTGGAGCGATTCTGATGATGATAGTGAAATCCCCTATACTAAATCAGACATGTTCATTCTCATCAGACTTTCAGATCCATCCATCAATTTTCGCTTATTACGAGATCAAATCATAGCTTACCAGGAACAAGGAACTTTAAAATCCAATATCGGACAAACTGCAAATGATTTTTTAGAACGATTTAACCCCACAAAATATAACAGTAAACAAGCGCGAAGGGCAGATGTAGTTCTTACTCTAACCACAACAGCAGTTCGGGAGTTGAATCAGAGATTCGGCGAAGAAATGGTACAAAATTACATTAACGCTCATTCATATTTCCCTTATGAGCAAGAAAGGAAAAGACCAGTCGTAGGCTTAGAAGGAAGAGTGTGTTCTCTGATAGCAGATCATTCAGATCCAGAGCAACAATATTGTCCAATCCAAGATTTATCAGAAGGAATAATCTGTGCGCAACCCCTTAGTCTAGATTTTTGTTGCATCCAATTAGACCAGCACCGAATAGTTAAGAGTATAGTGCACACACAAGGCGCTCGTCTCATCTCAGAGAGAACACAAAAAATCATCTTTAATAATCTTGCCTGGAGTGCTATAGATCAGGTATCAATAATGTATGAAGAGAGATTGCAAACAGTTGAACGATGTAAATGAAGTTTCCTGCACCCCACTCAATAAAGAAACGAGTAATTAAACATAATTTACTTTAAGCCGCCTGAACAACTTCTTCCTCAGCAGCTTTCTTTTCTTCCACATCATCCCTTGCACGTTCCCTGTACTCCTTCTCCAGCTCTTCTTTATTAGCATACCACTTATTTTTTTCCATGAATCCAGCTTGCTGTTCGGTCAAAAGTAGTTTTAAACTCTCCTCGGCAGCCTCAACTTGTACATAATAAGACTCATAACGCGTAAGCAAAGAATCGAAGTCAATAATACATTGTAATACTGTTCTCAAGTCACCTGCCCGGTTCATCCTTTCATAAAGAGACCCTAAATCTTGATAAAAAACACGCGCTTTCTTCTCTGCATCACCCCAAAAAATCGTTTCTTTATCAGTAAGTGATATGAGAGTTAAATTGACGCGCAAAATATCTAAATTTACTTTCATTCGTGAGCGGACATTCAATTTCTGAGCAGGAGCAGTAATTTTACCATCATGTTTTTGCAGCGTTGATTGCTCACTTAAAATCTGAGTACTTTCCCTCCTGAGATCACGACTTAAACTCTCCAAACGACGCAGTTCTTCCGCAATACTTCGGCCATATTCATTTAATTCATCATGAAAGATATCCATCAACTTTCGCTCTGCTTCAACTTCAGGAGCTGCATTACGCAACAATGTGGGATTCGTCGTCGTAGCGTATCCCTCCAATGCCGTGCGGATCGCCTGAGCCCCTGCTTTCATTGCAGGAACATGAGATTGGATTTTACTCCCAGCGGCACCTATCTTTGCTGCTGCTCCAACCGCTCGTTTTTCTTCAATCTGAGCGTTATACTCAGAAGTTAACTCGCGAGTTTCGAGTTTTTCTTCTTGTTTTTCATCCTTCTCAGGACCAACTTTAAACGAAATGCTGCGAAAAAGAACAAAGATGATAACAATAACAACACCAACAACTATCAAAGTCTGAGGAGTTGCTAAACCTACCCAATCTATCACCATAGAAGTATAAAAACAAACGCGTCTTATAAACCTTACTTGAGTTCAATAGGAGGACTTAAAACCCCTGCTCAGTTTATAGCAGTGTGGGCATCCATAACCAGACTTAATATCATTAGGTCTAGCCTCCCAAAGATGATTAAATTTGCATCCCCATTTAAGTTTAACTTTATTACCAAAATACTCCGAAGATAGACAAGTATATCCTCTTAGTTTAGCTAAAGTGTGCATATCTTTAATGGATAACTTCTTAACTCCAGCACATTGACCACACCAATACCCTTGTTTTATAGCAACCGGAGTAGTCTCCCATAGATGTTTTTTCTTACAGATAAATTTTAGTTTAGTTGCAGAGTTTATATATTTCACAGAAAGACATTTTCCACCTCTTTCGTGAGCCAGTTTATTTATTTCTTCTAATTTGGAAGTAGAATAAATGCCAAATTGGTTATAATCAATATTTCTACTCTTTATATGAAGTTCAACCCCAAATTCTTTAACTTTTTGTATTATGTACTCCTCCATATTGTCATAATTTATAGTATAAGGAACTTCTATCAGTAAGACACAATTCTTCTTACATAAATCTCTTTTTAAAGAATCGTATTCCATTTGTTCACTTACTCTTTTGTTAAAATGATTTAATTGAGTATAATGCTGTCTTCCTTGATATTCAAAAGCAATAGCCAATTCTTCACAATAACCATCTAGTTCTAGTTTATATCCTTTAGGTCCTAATAACCACAAAGGCCTAGCTTTAGGAAAACTTTTTCCAAACATCCTTTCAAAAAAGGTACGGCAGATTTTTTCACTTAAATTCGCTGAACAAATACCACACCAATGCCCTGCTTGAACACTATAAGGAGCAGCTTCCCATATATGTCCTTCCTTACACTCCCACTTTAATTTTGAATTAGAGTTAACATACAAATTTGATAAACACTTGCCACTAAAAAATCTGGCAACTTCAACCATATCACCAATATCTTTACCTTTCCCCACACAGATCGGGCACCAAGTACCTCTTTTTACATCTTTTAAAGAGGCAGTCCAAGTATGCCCTTCTTTACACTTCCATTCAAGCTTGTGATGATTGTTAAAATACTTTGATGATGAACATTGACCATCACGCAAAAGAGCAATATGATAAGCATCATCGAGGTTTAACTTTTTACAATTCGAGCATAAGGGACACCAATGGCCTTTGATTATGTTAGCTGGGGAGGAATCAAATATATGATGATTACGACACTTCCACTTTAATTTAGTTTTAGTGTTTATATAATCTTCAGAGATACAGTAGCCCTGGTGTTGAGAAGCCAATTCTTGCATT
>CAYIEX010000058.1:0-11198 GCA_964362485.1 uncultured Methanosarcinales archaeon
CCGATAATCCATACCGATTGCTTTAGCAACTGTTTTCACATCAGCCTGAACAGAATTACAAATATTAGCAATCTCATTAATGAAACTTATTTTAGTCGCAAGAAACGAATTATTAGCATATTTAATCATCTCCGCAGTCTCCCAATCCGCTTCGATTGTTCCGATATACGTTTTAACAAGACCATGATAGACCTTATGAGTCAGCTCAATTGCTCGTGGGCTTTTTCCACCCACCACCACTTTATCAGGATGATTAAAATCATACACTGCATTGCCTTGTTTTAAAAATTCCGGATTGGATATAACTTCGACCAGGTCTTCTTTACCTACTCGTGCGATGAGCTCTTGGCATTGCCGTGCAGTTCCTGGTGGAACCGTACTCTTATTGATCAGAACTTTGTAAGAAGTAGCGTAACGTGCAACCGTTTTTGCAACAGAATAAACATACTCTAAATTGGCAGACCCATTACTAGTGGCCGGGGTACCCACACAATTAAAAATTACGTCACCGAATTCGACACCATCTTGCCCCTGAGCACTAAAGCGCAACCTACCCTTCTCAACGTTCGTTTTGACTAGATCAGAGAGACCCGGTTCAAAAAAAGGAATCTCACCGCGTCCTAAAGCAACAATTTTCCGCTCGTCAATATCAATACATAAAACATCATGGCCTAGATTAGCAAGTGAAGCACCCGTCACAAGACCAACATAACCAGCTCCAAAAATGGTAATTTTCATCCTCGTCACCTTTTCAGTACCATAACCCAAAAACATAATTTAAAAGGCTTATGCAAATTGGTTGTAGAAAACAAAGATTAAAATTGATAAAAAAAGAGGACAGCTTACCGGTGTTCCCACGTAATGCAGTACAAACCAGTACGGAGACGTTCTTAACTTCCGAGATCGAAACGGGATCGGGTGAACCACGCCCCTCTGGCCGTCCAATATCTATCAAAAAGCCGGTTATTTATAAAGATTTCTCTTGCAAAGATCAACTTTATCCCCATTCTCAACATAATCGCCCTATGTTCATTCCTTATTCATCTTCCATAACACTTTAAAACTCCCAGTCCACAATTTCAAAAGATGATAGATACTGCAATTATCCTTGCCGGAGGACTTGGAACACGTCTTCGACCACTCACCGACAACATCCCAAAACCACTTCTTCCCATCCAAAATAAACCAATTATCGAACATCTCATTTTAAACCTTAAAGAACACGGAATCAAACACATCATACTCTCCATTGGCTACAGAGCTGAACAGATCCAAAATTATTTCCAAAATGGATCAAAATGGAATATACACATCACATATAGCCTTGAAACAGAACCACTTGGGACCGGAGGTGCTGTCCGTCAAGCAGCCGAGCATCTCACCAAACCATTTGTTCTCATGTGGGGTGATAATTTGCATGATATTAACATCACTACCATGAAAAAGACTTTCCAAGAAACAACAACACCCATCCTCATGGCCCTCACTCCTCGAATCGACGTTGAAAACTTTGGTGTCGCTAAAATCGAACACAATCGAATCATAACATTTATCGAGAAACCACCCAGAGACCAAGCCCCATCCAATCTCATCAATACAGGAATCTTCATCATCAACCCCTCAATTTTCCAAGAACTCCCCACAGGCAAATTTTCTCTTGAACGCGATGGCTTTGAAAAATTCGCGCCTCAGGGTAAAATCACCCCTTACATCCATAACGGCCAATGGCTTCCAACAGATACGATTGAAAAATATGAGTATGCAAATAAGAATTTTAAATTATTAAAAGAATCAAAACTAAAACAGTAAAAAAGAAGAATACTACTCACACAATCGGCATCACATCATGTCGACGAAGCGTTCGCGCTTTGGTAAAATCTTTTTCAAGCGCAAGCATCCGATCATACACCGCCTGCACCGAAACAAACATCAAATCACCATCTCGTTTCAATTGATACTCTGGCAAAAACGGGAACTCTTCTTGCACACGAGGATGATTCTCCAGGCCATAATAAAACACCATCAACTCTCCAAGATTACATTCTAGAGATTTCCATACTTTCAAAGACCTGTCCAATTGATCACGATAGCTTTCAAGCATAGTTTGGTAATTTTTATCCGAAAGAATCGTAGGTAAAACCCCGCCCCGAGACTCCTCCTCACCTTTTTTGCGAGCCTTCTTAATCTCTTTTTCAGGAATTGCAAACAAACGATCAAAGACCTTACCAGGTTGTCTACGGGGTGAAGGAATCGTTTGCACACTAAATAGATATTGCGCAATCTGTTCAGCATGCTTGGTAGTTTCATCTGGCATGCGATCAATTCCAGAGCGATCTTCCATCTCCTGCTCAAATGGAATAGTGGTAGCCTCAACAACCTCTTGGGCAAAACGCCGCGCTAAATACCATAATTTCGCCGCCCCTGGTTTATTAATATCAAAACTGGGTCTGCCCTCCCGTGAATCATAAATCAACTGCAGTGGAAGAACAAGCCGTTCCAATTTCATGGTATCATACTGCTCAGGCGCCGCAACCTCAATTTTCGGCTCCACTTTCAAGTTTGTAACCCGCGCCAGGTCATGATACACATGACGCATCAAATAATCCCAGCGAATAAACGGTGATTTCTCTTTAGTATGTGAATCCTTATAGGTCCTAATACCCACCCGACGGCTTTGTGATTTCCAATCTGAACATACATCTTCTAGTAAATGCTCACCCGCATCAAGCGCTTTTTGATATTCAATTGTTCGTTTAACAGTATTTGTGACCGTAAAAGAAATTCCATCAAGAACAAATGGTCCTGTAACGTGAGGAGAATAGTCCGGAAGACGTGAAGAAGAAAAACCACTCCTGGCCTTAAGTTGCTCTTCACCAAGATTAATTACCCCCTGACGTAAAATGCCCAACACACGTTGATTTGCAATAAGGTAAGCCTCAGCTGACCCTTCATCAAAGCCTTGATACATATCAGGTTGTACCAATACAAGATTTGCTAAATGTGACATACAAATAAGCAGGCTAAGAACTTATTTAAGATTTGTGGCGATGTGGTTCACACCAGATTATTTCTTTCTCCCGTAAAATCTCACCCGATCTATCTTTTCCACTCCCCATACCTTTAAAAAAGATTAATTCCTCCTTCTTGTTGATGGATGAGCAAATAGAACAGAAGTGTATCAAAGTAGGGAAGATTGCATCCCAAGTTCGCCGTGAAGGTGCAGCTCGAATGAAAACCGGCACATCCTACCTAGAGGTAATGGATTTCTGTGAAAAAAGAATTATTGAACTTGGTGGAAAAGTTGCCTGGGCCCAGATGGCCATTAACGATACTGCTGCCCACTTCTGTCCTGAAGATGACGAAAAAGGAACATTTCAAGAAGGAGACCTTGTTAAGATCGATATTGGAGTGCACGAAGACGGCTACATCGCTGATAACGCTATGACGGTTGAAGTAGGTTCAATCACGAAACACAATCAAGATCTAATCAAAGCATCTCAAAATTCCCTCAAAGCAGCAATCAAACTTGTTCGTCCCGGTGTACAACTCTGGGAACTCGGCGAAGCACAACACTCCGAAGCAGAAAAAGCAGGATTCAAAATTATTCGCAACCTCTCCGGTCACACGATCGAGCGATATCGCGTCCATGGCGGAATTTCCATTCCAACCTACAACAATAAAGATAAAACTGAACTTAAAGAAGGAACTCAAATCGCTATTGAACCATTTATTACCGATGGAACAGGCCTCATTAAAGAAAAAGGCAACCCCACCATTTTCATGCTCAACTCCTCACGCATGCCCCGCTCGCTCTATGCCAGAAAAGTTCTTGATTTTGTAAAACCATTTAATGGCCTTCCCTTTACCACACGTTGGCTCACTAGAGCAATTCCAAAAAGTCAAGCTCAACTTGGACTTCGTGAACTTCTAAAAGAGGACATAATCCGAGGCTACCCACCACTTCCTGAAGTCGCTGGAGGTCGAGTCGCCCAATTTGAGCATTCTATGATTGTTAAAGATAAAACAGTCGTGTACACAAGACACGCTGATGATACATGGTAACGATTAGATATTTAATTCAACTTTTGTTCAAGAACACACTCTAGATCCCCATCAAGCATCAGTTCTATCTCTGGAATACATTTAAGAAGATTAAATTCAGTGTTGTTAACCTGTGCACCAATAGCACCAATTGCTTCCCACAATTCATGGGGAATCCTACGTTCATTATAAAAACGCTCCATCTGCTTCATAAACCCAAGCCGAGCATTCTTATCCGACCCTTCAGGTACACGATATTGGATAAACACAGAATGCCGATACGTAGGTAAGGAAGAATCAAATAGTTGTTCTAATATAGGGTCGTAGTCTGCCATGTACCACTACCAAATGATAACTATTTAAATATCTTTCGGCAAAATTATCTTAAAATTGTAATTCTTGATTTATACCTAGAAAACCATAATAGATATAAATCTACAAAATGATCTTCAACCACGAGCAAGAAGAGGTACACAATGACATTAGAAGAAAAAATTGTATTCAAAGAAATCTATTCCAGTGAGACTGCGGGCATGGAACTCTGCGAAGGTTCCGGCATGGCCCTCATTGCCGCAAACGAAGAAACACTAAAATCAATGTATGAACAGATGAATCTAGGTTTTAATCATATCGATTCCCAAGGAAATCCTTGTTCTTCAATAAGTCCAGGCGCGGTTCTATCAAAAAGATATCCCCCCTATAAACCTGATTTTGAATCAGAAATAATCATGGGAATATTTGCAGGTGAAAAGCCAATTCAAGGGTACTCTATTTTGGTAGATCAAGTTGTTAACACAGAGTACCAAATCGTCGTATATGCTAAGCTAAAAGGTCCAGAATTCGCTGAATTTGGTGCAATGGGTCTTAGTGCTGCATCGTATCCCGTAACAATCATCTCTTTCCCACAACTCTATAAACCCGTGAGATTAGAATTCACCAATATCACCACATAATCTAAAACATTTTCCCCACGGCAACTACATTAAAAAACGTGGGGCCGCGAAGACACTCGAAGCTCCGCTTCTCGGTCGTTACCGCAAGCGGAAACTATTCGAACTCCGGTTGTACCCAATTTGGTACACAGACATTGTGCCGACGTGAACCTAACCCCAAGGGTAAGTGATATTGCTCCCGAGAAATCAAAAGATTTTCTCGCGCCAAGCTACACTACGGCCCCACTAAAATCGCAAAACAAGAATCCATTTAAATAATTATTGGCGAGAACAAATTTCAGGCACACCGCTTCTCAACATGCATTCGCAGTTTGCCGTGATAATATTGATTGGGTAGCATAAAGCGAGAGTACACATTAAAAGAAACAATAGTCCCCTCACACCCAGCAAGCGTGACTTGATAATTCCTGACCAAGGAGGAATCCGAAGCATCCTGCTGATAAACACAGCATGGCTCTTTTCCAGAAAGATCAAGTGCACCATAATCCACATTCAAACCATGAATCAGCTCACTAAGATCACAGCGAGATTGGGAAAATTTATGATTCTCAACAAAAACCATGCCTTGATGTAAGAAATATCTTTCCTCAGCTGACAATTTAAAACGCTTAGCATGAGATTTGTCAGTAAAGGAATCACCAGCACAAGACTTGTAATGTGCCTCAATTTTCCTTTGAGTGATTTCGCGTACCGCAGAAGAATAAAGTGACAAATCAATAACAGGTACAATACTTCCATCTTTCATCCATAATCGATGAAGTTCTTGGGCTACAAGATGTGATGTCTCTGGATCAAGAGCAACAGGTCTTCGAGATAAAGTTAACTCCGGGTCTACCATAAAAGCAAGCATAATTCCGAGGTTAATAAAGATTGTGATGAGAAAAGATTTTCTCCAAAAATAACAATAAATGAGAGAACATTCCCGGAACCTTTTTAAATAAACGCCACACTTCACATATATTCGAGAGGCAGATCGGTATTGTGAAATTCACATCGCTTATCTGTACTGGAGAGAGCAAATTATGAACTAACAAAAGTTCAAATCTCATTCTCGAAGATAATTAAGAACAAACAGAGGAAACAACAATGGCACGAATGCATAGTGGTGCACACGGAAAAGCAGGTAGTAAACGACCAGCGCAGCACACCCCTAGTTGGGCACCGTATAAAGAAAAAGAAGTAGAAAAGCTCGTAATAAAGTACGCTAAAGCTGGAAAAAGTTCAAGTGAGATTGGAATGATCCTACGTGATAGTTACGGAATCAATAGTATTCCTGCACTTACTGGAAAGAAAGTTGGTGCGATATTATCAGAGCATAACGTAAGCAAAGTTCTTCCAGAGGATATGTTGGCACTAATCAAAAAAGTAATTGACATTAAAGCCCATATTGAGAAGAACAACCACGACCAAACCGCGAAGCGTGGGCTTATTTTAACAGGCTCCAAGATCCGTCGCTTGGCAAAGTATTACAAGAGAACTGGTGCTCTAGCTCAAGAGTGGGATCTCGACATGAATCGCCTTAAGATGTATCTCGAATAGATTTTTTATTTTTTTATATTTGATTTTTATAACTTCAAATAATCTTGTTCTTTGGCGATCAACATTTGTATAGTATTAAACATGATAATTGGTCATCTGGTGACCAAGCAGAATAATATAGATTATATTACGCTGATCACAGGGATCATTTCATTAACAAGCTAGCCCATACCAAATAATTGACAAATTAAGAATTAAGATAAAAAAAAACAAAAACTATAGCATTGTTCGAATATTTTCAATATTAGAAGCAATATCTTTTCCTTTCTTTGTTAACTCAAGAAGCTTTAAGCGACCCTCTTTCTTAAAATTGATCAAATCAGCTTTCTGCATTTCTTGCAGAATCTTTACTACATGTGAATACGTGCAATCTATTTGCTTTGCAAGCACACTTGCATACACATTACTGTTCGCATTCTTTAACTCAACGAGCATCATCGCGGGCTTTTCCCGGAAAAACACGTCAAAAATCACTTTTCTTTTATTCAAGTTAGCACCCCCACATCACTGTATCACCCCTCTCTAACGTCCAGCGCAAAAGAGATATTTAAACATTTACTTAGCAGGATATATGTTTTGAAAGAGCGAATTCTATATAAAGGTTTTCCCAACTCCTTCCTTGTTTTCTTATGAAACTAGCAAAAACAGGTTCTACTGTGAAGTACTCCTCTAAAAAATAGATTTATTGAGATCAAGCAAACAGCTACTTCACATCCTAAACCTTTTTTAACCAGTTCAAAATCAAAATACTCATGTCTTCTACCGATCTTCTTACTTATTTCCCCCACAAAACTATTCGATCAGGCCAACAGGAATTTGTAACGGACTTACACCATGCATTAGACCATCGACAAATACTTCTAGCACACGCTCCAACTGGCCTCGGAAAAACCGCAAGTGCGCTCAGTATTGCCATTAAAATCGCACTGGAACAGAAAAAAAAGATATTTTTCTTAACCAATCGTCACACCCAACACAATATCGCAATAGAGACACTCAAACAGATCCGCTCCAATTGTAAAGTCCAGCTCACTGTCGCCGACCTCATAGGCAAACGTTGGATGTGTCATCAAACAATCTCTGATCTGTTTGGATCTGATTTCAATGAGTATTGTAAGACAGTCGTGGAGAAGGGCGAATGTGATTATTACGAAAATGTACGCCAAAAAAAAAGCCTTCAAATCGCAGCCCAATTTCTCATCAAAGACATTGAAACGCAAGGTGCATTGCATAATGAAGAACTCATGTCCATCACACGTGACAAAAGAATGTGTGGTTACGAAATTTCACTTGCCCTAGCCAAAGATGCGACAGTAATAATTGCAGATTACAACTATGTCTTCAACTCCCACGTTCAGAGTAGTTTCTTTAACAAGATTGAATGGTCTTTAGAAGAGAGCATAGTCATAATCGATGAGGGCCATAACCTTCCCGCAAGGATAACTGACATGCTCAGTACGAATCTCAACACACTCATGATCAAAAATGCAGTACTGGAAGCTAAAAAGTTTGGCTATGGGGGAGTAATAATTTGGTTGCAAGAAATGGCACGAGTAGTGCACGAAATGAGTAATTTCCAGAATAACACAACTGAAATATTGGTAAGTAAAGAAGAATTTACCGCAAAGATCCAAAAAATAGTAGACTATGACCAACTCGTAACTGAGCTAACCTTTGCAGCCGACGAAATTCGCAAAAAACAACGTAAAAGTTTTTTAGGAGGAATAGTTAATTTTTTAGAGGCTTGGCAAGGCAGCAATGAAGGATACGTACGTTTTCTCGCGGAAAAACAAACGAAATTTGGTCCCGTAAGTACCCTTAGTTATCTCTGTTTAGACCCAAGCATAGTTACCAAAAATATTTTCGACCGAATCCACAGTGGCGTCATTATGAGTGGTACACTTAAGCCAACATCAATGTTTAAAGAGATCCTTGGTATAACTCGCGCAGTCCAAAAAGAATACGCTTCCCCTTTTCCACCAGAAAATAAACTAGCGCTCGTTGTTCCCCAAACCACAACTAAATTCACAGAACGTGGTGAACAGATGTATCAAAAAATTGCAACCCTCGGTGCACACTTCAGCAGCTTAATTCCCGGAAACATTGCTTTCTTTTTCCCTTCCTACGATATGAGAGATCGTATCAGTATCCACTTCAAATCCCACAAACAATTATTCTACGAAAAACCAGATATGAGCAAAGAAGATAAAGAACGATTCATAGCTGAGTTTAAAGGTGTTAAGGAAAACGGAGGAGTACTACTCGCCGTAACAGGAGCAAATTTCGCTGAAGGAGTGGACTTTCCAGGCGACCTTCTTAATGGTGTCATCGTCGTAGGACTTCCTTTAAGCAAGCCGGACTTAAAAACAAACGAATTGATTAACTACTATCAAAAACGATTTGGAAAAGGCTGGGACTACGGATATATCTATCCCGCCATGTCTAAATGCATACAAAGTGCCGGAAGATGCATTCGCAGCGAAACCGACCGAGGAGTCATAATCTATTTGGATGAGCGTTTCGCGTGGCCCAATTATTTTAGTTGTCTTCCTCGCGAAGGACTTCGCGTTACAAAAGATTACGAAACTCTTCTCAAAGAATTTTTTGCGCAAAGAGTATAATAGTCTTGTAAGTGGTCATGACCCACAACCAGAAGGCGCTTGCGAGCGGGCGTAGCCAAACATTGCTCCAGCATGTAATGACTTCTCTCCCTTCGGGCAAAATCAGATTTACCCATCTACTCATGAATTTCTAAAGCGTGATGATACGTCCACGTTACTGGACGATCAACATTCACACAAGGTATATCCTTTGCAGCAGCTAAATCCAGGAGATATAAAAATTCGTTACCACGTGATGTTGAAGGATCAAAAATTGCATCACGTAGATAGGCAACAAGGCATTGACCTTCATGTACTTGACGTGTAAAATCATGTAACAGTGAAAGATCCTCTGCAGGCAAATACAAATGATCATTATCTAAGTAACGTCTTTCAGATCTGTGAAGATAATTCTGTTTCCAATTTTGTTGATTCCGTAAGTTGTCCCACTCAATATAGACACTGTCAACTTGATTAACAAGATAAGTCAAATGAGACCTATCAGCTTGGTTTAAGCAATGATAGGTTCCTGCGATCCAAAAATTAGGTTTAAATTTCATCACTTCGAGAGGATACATAAAAATTGAACTTTATCACCTATTTATAAAAGAATTGCTCATGCTAGGGGAAAATTAGCTTAATTGACCCAATATACTCTTTTTGATTACCAGTATACAAAATAGTAATATTTATATATCACCCCCCCATTCTACGAGTTGGGAGAAAGAGGTTGATAGATGTTTTGGGCTCCCGGTACAAACCACCCCACCCCTCTTCGGAGCCCCTTTTTCTTTTTTTAGAATGTTAGCATCATCGATAGATCGAGGTAATACAATCAGAATCGGCTCTGTCCAGAAATGATCCATTTTGTATACTGGCGCCCTTATGAGGCGCATTTTTGTCAAGAGACAAAAATTATGGCGCCGTGCTCCAGTATACAAATCCACTCTTAACTGGACAGAGCCACCAGAATCAAAACATTTATTAACATAATAAACCTTATAACCGTCATTAAACAAGAGGTGTATAGGTATGTTTTCATCGGATCCTCCGCAAAAACAGAATCATTTTCGATTCTATATCGTCATGGCTACGCTCGTAATAGGAGGTATATTTTTCTTCCTCCTAATGAACAATGAGGATAGCAAACTAACAAGTGCAGTTGTGAGTACATCAGAAGATGCAATAGTAGAACCCGAAGAGTTTGAACTAAGTAGTTCTTCTAAGACAAGTACGCTTGCACCAAAAAATGCAAAAGAAGTCGATGTTAAAGTAGACTTTAGCGAAGTACCGGCTTTCCGCAAAAAAACATCCGTAAATGACATTACATTACGCTTTACAGATGTAACAAGCCAAATCAATGTTAACAACGATAGGCTTGAACTCCACAACCTAAATAATGTTGAATTAGAAATCGAAGGGTTCCAAGGAGAAGTAAGCCTTGATAATGCTGGTATTTCTCTAAGTGGTACAGCCAGAAAAGTAATTGTAAATGGAATAGTTCTCGCTTCAGCAAAAGACATTAAGATATCGTTTGGTAAAATTGCCTACGACTACGCAGATTTCGACCAGCTTAGCCTAACCGATATTAGCTTCCCGCAAGGATCAGGCGAATTAACAGTAGAAGAACGTCTCCGCTATGAACTTCTAAATGAGCAATTTACACTATACAATTACGGTGGAAGAATTACACTGGACCGAAGCGGTACAAGTCTTGCCTCACTTATTGGAACAGCAAAAGGAATCGATCTAAGTGGTGAAGTATTGAGTCTAGGAGTGCGTTAAATTTATTTTTTTTCTTTTCGTTAATTTCAAGTTAAACGACGTTTGGTTCTTGGCTACATTTAAGCAAACTTTATTAAATTAGAATTATTTCAAGGTTAGAGTGGTAAGAGTTTTACACTTTATTCAAAAATCAGAAGTTAGAAAATATGATATTCAGACTGTTAAGTTTGAGTTGGAAGTAAATGAGCACATATTTCCTCCTTCTCCACATGGATCATTTTTTGCCGAAAATATGAGAATCAATGCAGGCGAATCTGTTATTGATATTGGAACTGGTTCT
>CAYIEX010000059.1:0-470 GCA_964362485.1 uncultured Methanosarcinales archaeon
ACCAAATGCAACAAACGAGTGACCATACTCTTCATTTCACCCCACCACAAAAACACAAGATACTATTCTCTTCTAAGTCAAAAGACAACGAACCAAAGAATTAGAAAATAATTTGTCACCAAGTCATCAAATTAAGTATAACCCAATTCCAAGTTAAGTCCATCTAAAGAGAGTTGATCCAGCCATCTTGGGACAATAAAACATTCAAAAAGCATATAAACGACCTAATATCCAGCAATCGCCATGAACTACATTGCTTTACAAACAAATTACCAAGAGTACATCGAAGTGCGAGAATCTTCAATTCACCACAAAGGCGTATTTGCCAAAAAATACATCCCTAAGGATGCCATCATCATTGAGTATACCGGAGAAATAATCCCAAATGAAGAAGCAGAGCGACGTGAATTAGAGAATAATAAAACAGGACTTACTTACATTTTCATTCTCGATGACCAACATTGCATTGA
>CAYIEX010000059.1:480-10955 GCA_964362485.1 uncultured Methanosarcinales archaeon
GATGGCGCTATCGCAGGCAACGAAGCCAAATACATCAATCATAGTTGCGATCCCACTTGTATTCCAGAAATTATTGATGGAAGAATCTGGATCATCGCTAATCGCGACATTAAGCCTGGCGAAGAATTGACGTATGACTACGAATTCCCTCATGACGATCCTATGCGTGATAAATGTTGTTGCGCAAGTAAAAATTGCCGCGGTTTCATTCAAATGATTGAACCAGAGAAGAGGTAAAGAATATCCTTTTCAAATGCTATTTTTTTGACTGTAAAACCCTATATCCAAAAAGAGCTGTTGCGGGAACACCAACCAGAAAATACAGCGCTTTTTTGTATGTTTGATCTTCTATGGGGACATATTGTACTGCAACATATACCAAAGGACTGAAATTTTCGTATAAAATTTCTGCCCTTTGTATATACAACGGACAGGATAATTTATGCGACTAATTCTGTCCGTTGGTATAGACTGTCAAACTAGCAAAAAACATCTGACCAAGAGCACGCGAATAACGCAATAAATTTGATTCAACCACTGATTCGAGATCTGTCATTCTATAGAGAACTTTGAAAAATAGTAAATTTGGTGTTATTTGATTCATTATTTGCCAAATTTACGTCTATTTCAAAGTCTCTTAGATAACTTTGCCTCAATTTTATCAATTATGCAAAGTTCTCTATAGATCCTTACTCATCACCGTTCTGCGGCCATTTTCTTTTGCTCGCTTTGCCGCCTCCAAAACAAGCTCTTTCACTTTCTCATCAAGCCTATCTATAAAATCAGCAGACATATTATCAACACCTAAACCTGACTCTTTGAGAATATCTTTAATTTGGGTTCGGACAGTAATCATAAACAAGCAATAGAAACTCCCTATTTAAAGATTACTTGACAAAATAGAAAAATTCAAACTTACCCAACCATCTGACGGATTGCCATAGTAGCGTAGCAACCTTTTCCAAGTCTAAATGAGAGCGTAACTTTCTTAAAACCAATATTAAGTTCATCCGCTTGAAATTGACCTAAACGCAAATCTAAAATAGGCGTAATAACAGAACGAGATTCACCCTCCGCTGAAATTTCGGGAATCGCTTTAATTACAAAATCGGCAGCAGTAATGCCCTGTCCTAACAATAAATCCTCCATCATTAATTTGTATTCGGCAGGCATATCTGTCGAATCCCACGTAAAACCAGGTAGCGGCAAGCGTAGATCCATTAAATCGCTAACATCATTAAAAAATAACAACGTACCCTGCGAATACTGCTGCTGCCTGTCAACGGCTCGATCTTTCTGTATGTACTTACCTACAGCTTGATTCCATAGCGCACTCTGAAACGCATTAACATAAAGACGCAGTAAGCGTTTTGGAACAAGACGCAATGCGCCAACACCATCCGTAGGATACTCACCAAGATACGTGCGACAACGTCCATCATCAAGTAATCGAGCTGCCCCCACAAAATCCTTGCGTACCAGTAACTTTCCAACTTCAACATTAGATTCTGAAAATCGCTGTTCATCAAAATAATTAACCATCACTGATCTAGGAACAACGCCCTCCTCGTCCATCTTGCGAACAATGATTTCAAAATTATTACCTTCCAAATCACCAAGAGTGACAGGATCGTGCCCATACCCCAATATTTGAATAGTAATCCCCATTAAGGCTACACCCGCCAGGCGTGGAGCATACTTTGCTTTCATCGAACACACCTGTTCTGTTACTGCATTGCGATCCTTGCTTCCTGCAAAACCAATCTCATTTTGATCAACACCAATAACTCTTCCAACCGCACTAATAGCATCTAAAGTATTGTAGTTGCGCTTTGAAAGCCTAAAATAGACATAGGACCCTAACTTCCCAGGTTTAATTAAGGAGATCTCACGCACAATAAAGTCCTCCGAAATCTGTTTAAGAATGTACATAGAAGTAGTATCAATCCAAATCTATAAAAAGATATCGAAGACATGCATCACAACCAGATAATACCAACCAATCCATGATTCCAAAATCAAGTACCGGTAATGCGGGGATATACCTCACCCCAAATCTTATTATATCTAGCTAACTATGCAATTCCAGGTGAACAACATGACAACGCACGTATGGTACGAAGAATTAAACCCCTCAAATAATACATTAACCAGAGAATACATCGGCTCAGTTCAAATAACGCCTGCTGAATTTCTCAATCATATTGCTGGTCAATTTCGCATCCGCGATTATCAGGGAATCGGCTGCCCCTTTGGCTTTTGCGAAAGCGGTTTGAGCATCCGAAAAGAAGCCCCAAAAGTAAACGACCAAGAATCACAAATATATCCAAAACAGCGAGAACTCCTCGCCCAAGCAAAAGAACAATACAAGCCTCAACACCACAATCCATCTGGCCTCATCAACATCATGATTTACAACCGAGTAAATCCACTTGATGCCATCGCCGCTCCAACCTGCCTCTATAAAGATCCAGATTACGCAGCAAAATTAACGCCACTGGTCGATATCTTCCGCCAATGGGACAAAACAGCATCTCTCGAATCAATTATGACAACCTGGGCAAAGGAGTATGCCCTGCAGTAATTTGAAGTGATTACAATTACACAAAGAAAATAAAAATAAGATCTAGTTAACAATAAAATCTGGCACCATCCAATCATGAGCAGTCCACATTACATCACTATTTCAGGAAGCTATCGTAAATTTCCAACTCAAGTAGCTGCCGATATAGAACATTTTCGGGATTTAGGCGTAACAGTTCTATCACCACAATCGACCACCATTCTCACTGCTGTTGATGGATTCGTTTCTCTAGAAGGGGACCTCGTCCCAAATCTCAATCATCTCTCCCAAAATAACATTAGACAAGCAATTCGCCTCATAGAAGATAGCCACCTTAATGCTATTACCCGATCAGACGCTCTTTGGCTTACCATCCCTGAGGGATATTGCGGCACATCAACAGCGTTTGAAATGGGTTGTGCGCTCATGCACGGTATCCCTATATTTTACAACCAACAATACACGCCACTCATCACCGAGCCGATCATTCAAAAACACGCTATGCCGGCCACAATAGAAAGATTAGTCTGGACGTTTTCCCACAGTAAAAACCACAGAAAGAATGCTAAAGTCCAATAAACTTTTTATGTACAAAGAGCAATAACAAGGATATGACTCTCCACTTCAATCAAAGTCTTCCCTCAATCCTTCAAAAGATTGGTCCCTATAATCACCACCATTTCACCATCCACGAACACCATACCATCCGAGAAGACCACGATAAAGAGACACTACAAAAATACCATGATGCCAAATGGGCAATAGTCGATCTTCTCAACACCCACCAACAAATCCCTTATATCATCAATCTCTATAATTGGCTCCACCACCAACCGCACGATGAAGTTGCCTACTTTCTCTCAGAAGCAGGATCAAACACCCTCAACTATGCAGAGTTTAAAGCGCCATCCCATTTTGAAGTATGGCTAGGAAAAAAGGGCATAATCCTAGGAATTGCACAGCAAGGAACACCCTTCAACCCTACACACATCAACAGCCACAACATCAAAGAAAACGAGGGCGCCGCATTTGACTTTTTCCGCAATTGTGAAGGTATAATCTTTTTTGATCATCCTACCACCGCACGAACAGTATACTATTACAACTCTAACAAAAAGTTCCCGCCACATTGAAACGAAAAAGCAGCAAGCCTTAAATAATCCACCTTCTCCCCTCTCACTATGGAAAATTGCGTCTTTTGTAAAATCATCACAGGACAAATCCCTTGTCACAAAGTACATGAAACAAAGCACTCGCTTGCCTTTCTTGATATTAAACCACACGCTGAGGGTCACACCGTAATTATCCCTAAAAAACACGCCATGACCATCATGGATCTCGATGACGAGTCAACCAAACATCTCATTCTCGATCTCAAAGAGACTATGAACAAAATAGATGAAAAACTCACCCCTCTTGCATTTAATGTTGGCTGGAACAATGGAACTGGCGCAGGCCAAGTCGTTCCCCATCTTCACATTCACATTTTTCCACGCTACGTGGATGATGGCGGCGAAAGTTTTCATGCCATTATCAAAAATCCAGGCACAAAGTCAGTCGATGAAATCGCTAAAATCTTCAAGTAGTACTACCCAAATGGATCTCACTAAATCACCTATTCTCAAAGAGTGGATCCACCCGCAATACTTATATCACACAACTATTAACCGGCAACATAAAGAGTTTCTCAAGGCAAAACCATACCCCCATTTTCACATAGAACATTTTCTTCATGAAGCAAAAGCACTCGCTTTGCGTAAGGCCATCACAAAACAACAATACGAATTAAAAGTTGCCGACCTGTTTCAATTCTATCAAACCTCTGACCTAACCAAAATAGATCACTGTGGAAGCTCAAAAATAATCGGTGAATTTATTAGTCTATTACAGCATCCTGATTTTAGACTTTATTTCCAAACAATTACCGGAGAAAAAATTGCCACGAGCCAAATAGACCTTTTCGCATCACTCTACAAAGATACGCACTTTCTTCTTCCTCACGATGATCAACTCGAAGGCCGAAAAATTGCATTCATGCTCTATCTTACAACTCTTCGGCAAAAAGATGGAGGAATCTTGCAACTCTTTGAATGCAAAAACAAAACACCAACCCCAAAAACAAAAGACATCATTCCCGAGTTTAATAGTTTTATTTTTTTTAAAGTATCACCCATCTCATTTCATCAAGTAACCGAAGTTCTTCGGCCAATCAATCGACTAACACTGAGCGGATGGTACTCAACTCATGGCAAACCTCATTATTAATTCAATTTACAAACACAAACAAATTCAAGAACAGATTCGGCGCTCTTTCTATGAGAACTCACCCCCCAGTATCACATTACACAAATTTTTAACTGAACAAGCCATTAACCAGATCAAAAATGAAACAACAAAAGCGTCTTACAAACGCCAATTCGATACACTAAAATATTCTTACAGCATCGCAAAAATTACCAAAAACACCCAAATATTGCTAGATTCCCAGGAACTGCTTCATTTTCTAAAGATCCTAAGTCCTTCCATTACAAAAATCCCAGAAGGATATTTTATCGAACTCAATCACCAAGACTATTCCCTCCTCCATGATGAGAAAAATCATAAAGAAAAAACAAATCATTGCTTCGATCTCATCATAGATTTGAGTGATAACTGGCCCGACGAGGCTGGCGGTAAAATAGTGTACACTAAAAGCGATGGCGAAGCACTTTTCGTTCCTGCTTCAACAAACACACTTACCCTTGTCTCACGCGCAGGTTTTGGGCGTTACATCGAATATTGCAACCATAAAGCCAAAAAAAACAAAAGAAAATTTATTCTCGTTGAGATCTAATAAAAAAAAAGAATGCGAGCTAACAAGAACCAAGTGATAATGGCCTGTAACCAATCAATTAAGCATTATGCCATAAAGACATAATGCAGTAGAGAAGAAGAATAAAGAGAAAAAAGCTTATTTCACCAACTTTTCTCCATAATTAACAGCATCAGTCGTATGTTCAAACAACCGTGTTCTAGGCATGAGTTTCTTAAACTCAGAATTACGCATAAGCGTCTCGCGTACTATAGGATTAACACCGGACATTAAAACCGTGCTCTTCATTTTTAAACGATGTTTTAAGAAATCGACAAGTTGAACCACCGCAGTGCTATCAACAAATGGAACATGTTTCATACGTAAGATTATGACTTTTTTACTCACATCAACTTGCTCCGATACTTTTCTTTCAAAAACACCCATCGCACCAAAAAAGAACGGACCATGCATCGTGTAGATACCAATTTTATCTTTCACCTTTCGGCTTGCAAGAAGTGCATTTACTCCTTGATTTGGTTGGTAATCTTCAACTTTGCTAATATCGGTTGTTTTCGTCAAGCGAATAAATAGCAAAAAGACAGCCAGAAGCATACCTACTTCTACGGCGAAAACTAAATCCGTAAACACCGTGAGTAAAAATGTTGCAAGTAGAACAAAGGTTTCTGACTTATTAACCCGAACAACAGTTTTAAATTCCTTGATGTTTATCATTCTTGCTGAAACAAACATCAATATTCCAGCGAGAAAAGCCATTGGTATGTACTTCGCCACAGGAACAAAGTAGAGGATAATTAGAAGTAATATAACAGCATGAATTATACCGGCGACCTTTGTCTTCGCGCCTTCGCGTATGTTAACGGCACTTCGAGCAATAGCTGCCGTACAAGGAATTGCGCCAAAGAATGGTAAAACAACATTGGAAACACCTTGGGAGATAAGTTCTTTATCACTATCATGCTTAGTGTTTGTCATGCTATCACAAACAACCGCGCATAATAATGCCTCAATTGCCCCAAGAAGTGCAATTGTAAATGCAGCAGGTAGTACAGATTTGATCAGTTCAAAATTGATTTTGAAAAATTGAAATACAGGAAGACCACTTGGAATATCACCCACCAGCGGAACAGGTAAAGAAAACATGTAAACGAGTACAGTAGAACACACCAAAGCAAAGAATGATGCAGGAAAATACTTAAGCACTGGGACTCTCGATAAATAACGAGGTAAGAACCACAGCATCAAAATCGTACCAAGGGTAATTACAACTGCAGCAATTTGAATATAACTTAGGTGAGTAATAATCGCACCCACCGTTTCCCATACATGTTCTTGTGATGCAACAGACAAACCAAGCGCACTTGCAATTTGGCCAATAAAAATTATTGCTCCAATACCAGCTGTAAAACCCGAAATGATCGGAAATGGAATATATTTTACAAGACTACCAAGTTTTACTATGCCAAGAATAATTTGCATAATACCAGCAAGTAAACCAGCAACCAGAAGCCCCTCAATACCAAACTTATTGACCGTGGATAGAATAATTATAGTCATTGCTCCAGTTGGACCAGTAATCGAGAAGCGAGATCCCCCAAACGTAGATCCAAGAATACCCGCAATCACTGCTGTATAGAGACCCATGATAGGATGAACACCCGAAGCAATCGCAAACGCAATGGCCAAAGGCAAAGCAACAACCGCGGTAATAAAACCAGCCTTCAGATCATACAAAAATGAATTTTTGAGATAACCCCGTACCTTGCCCACATCCACCTTATTAACAACCATAAATCGCGCTAACATCCGCGCCGGTTTATATAGCTTCTGATTTTACTCGAATCTTATGTAGCTTGATTATGTAACAAAAGGATCAACGCAAAATATAAATGATCAACGCAAAACATAAACTCTAGCAGGTGGGATCGTTAATTGACCACCATCCCTCAACCTATCTTCCAGAATTGAATTTTTAGGAACATGCAACACCCCACCGGAACGCGCAAAAGAGACAAACGTATCAGCACAGGGAAAATTTTTCTTTCCCACATAAACATACGACTCATATCGTGCTTGGGAGATCGGAAACTGCCTGACCCAATCCCAAGGTATAAACCATGCCTCGCGATGAGTAATACTAGCTTGAATATCGGGCGCAGTTATAACATCCTGAACCAAACAATTTACATCATAATACAAAAAGCACCAAAAAAGTGAGAGCCCTAAATTATCTGACGAAAATCGCTCGATTTGCTTTGAGTGAATCGCTATTCTGTCACCATAATCATTCATTCTAGATTTTAACTCAACGCCAATATAATTATCAACAAGATCAATTCCCTCACGCGAAACACCGAGTTCTAAATGCTCAGCCAACCATTGGTGATGAAAGTGCGCAACAAAATTAATATAAATACACGACTTCATACTTGCACCAAATCATTCTTTCTAACCTTCGATGAAATTCTAAAAGTAACTACATCACCCACACAAGCGTCACTCACCACTTTTCCATCAAAACCACAAGCCTCTTTAATTTCCTCCTCAAAAAATGTTGTTTTCCCCACAAACATAAACGTGTGAGGAAAAGATACTGCCTGGTTGATTCTAACTTGGGCAATGCCAATTTTCGCATAATAATTTTCAACGACAGCAATAGTTTGCCTCTTAACTTCTATTTTTCGCAGTCGCGATGAACTTTTACAGCCAATCGAACACGTCATCCGCATCCGGTCGGCACAGCCCAAGCAGCAAATAAATAGCGTATCACAATCCAAATTATGACAATTATAATATTGAACAGCAGGAGTACTACAATGGACACAGAATGTAAGTATCTTGTCAGTAGGCGATACAAGACGATCATCAAACACGAAAAGACCACCCTCCCAATTCTTAGGCTCTTCGTTTAAATAACCAATAACGCCACCTTGCACATGATACACTTCAGGAAAACCATTCTCTTTGAGATATGCAGTCGCCTTCTCACAACGAATTCCACCAGTACAATATAGAACCATCTTCTTATGTTTATACTTCTCCAACTGGCCCCTAATTGATGGGAATTCCCTAAAATTATGCAAAGGAAGACGTACAGCATCTTTAAATCTGCCAACATCGTATTCATATTCATTACGCGCATCTATAATCACAAAATCTTTCTTTTGATCATACCACATATTCAGCTCTTGTGCTGTTATAGTTGGCGCAGCATTTTGCACATTGACCTGAAACCCAAATGCCACAACCTCCGATCGAACTTTGACCACCAATTTATGATACGTTTGAAAGTCTGCTCTTTGCTCACGAAAAGTCAACTTATCAAGACCAATAATTCCCACTAAGTTCTCTTTTAATCGTTCAATATCCCCATTTGTTCCACTCACCGCGCCATTAATTCCTTCATGAGCTATCAGAATCCGCCCCATAATGCGATAACAAACGCACAGTGCTCGGATCTGAACGCATAGAGTTTGCGGGTCATCTACCGAAAAGTACCGGTAAAAACTAATTGTGGTGTACTTCAAAGGAGGATCCATAATAACACCAAAATGGGCTTATTTTAAATTCCTTTGCTAAAAATATTACTAACAATATTCCCACACTCAAACATATCAACCAATACTAAAAAAAATAACCACAACGTATAAAAAAGAAGCTTATTTCAAACCCCTGCGAGCCAGTAGCCTAGCCTGGAAACACTGGGTACATAGGGCGACAATGATTTGACACTTCGTCATTTCCTCGTAGGCCTCCTAAGCTGTAGGTCGGGAGTTCAAATGAGCAGTGCGCAACCAGCACTCTGCCCTGACTGTCTTCCCTGGCTCGTTTTATCAATAACATATTTTTGTTACAACATTGCTACAACGTCTTAAAAGTACTTACTTTCTCTGAGCAGGATTTCTTTGAGAAAGATTTCTATGAGAAAGACTATCGTCAATCGAAAGGCTATCATCAATCACCAAACTCTCAGATAAGAATCATCATTTTATATCCCCAATCTCGCGATTGAGTGTTTGCAGATGAAAAACAATCAACTCAGCAGTATGATGATCAATACATTGATGCCCATCAATGTGCGTCCCCTTTTTTATGAGATGGATGATATCAATCATCTCTTTCACATGATTCTCAACATCTCGTTGTTCCATAGCATAGTAATAGAGTGATACTATAAAAAAGAAGACTATAGACTAAATAGCCTTGAAGCGTCCCAAAATTTAATTTAAGCCTTCAACATTATAGTCCACAATGAAAATGTTCCGGAAGGTACAGATTACTATAAATCTCGAAAAGAATAAAAAGAAAGACCATTCTAAGCCAATACAGGCCTCAAGATCCTATGACGATCTCCAGAGTATTCCCTTGATGGGATAAAGAGAGTTTGCGGAGGATGAGTACGCTTGTACATAATTCCCATTTTAGACTAACCATTTTTCACAACGCTACCATAGACACTATTAATCACCCAATAATATCTAACTTCTAATGAGGCATATAGGCTACCATTAAATTAAGATCTAAATCTCAACATCTACGAGTTTTAGCTATAGAAGATTTTGAGAAACGACCAAAAATCTTCCTTGAGAACTTTAGAGAACTTTGCCTCAATTTTATCAATTATGCAAAGTTCTCTTTAGAATAAGCTCGATGAAACCTCCGGGGATACGTTACTCAAAGTTCTACCTAAGCTTTACTCAAAATTGGAGGGAGACTATGGAACCATTTATTGCAAAAAATAGAACTATTATCCCAAACTTAGACATGCCCCAAACGAATGGAATTAAACGAATCTTAGAACGCACAGCACCATTAGATGAAATTGGAGCTTACCATCTTGGCTCTGAAATTTTCGAAGGTAATACTGTACCCCAAGTTGTCGGATTAGTTCGTGAATACACGAATAAACCAATCATCTACGATGCCCTTCCTCATCAAATAGATGATGATAGAGAAGCTGAAAGAATTGTAAAATACTTACGTAATGAAGGAATCCAGGCAGTAACCATCTTTCCACTTGGGGGCCGGGATGTAATGGAACGATGGATTCAAAAAAGCCGTGATTATGGTTTAGAAGTAATAATTGGTGGTCATCCTTCC
>CAYIEX010000060.1:0-10890 GCA_964362485.1 uncultured Methanosarcinales archaeon
ATCAAACAATTCTTTATTTTTTTGGGACTCTGCTTTTACCATAACTGCCTTTTGAGGGCATAGATTTAAATAAATATTGGTGATGGTGTGAACATGGGTATTTGGCAGTCACTGTGGAAATTTCATGAAGAGATTATGCGCGAAATTACCGTGCTGGGTGGATTTTTCTTTTGTGGGCTTATAGTTCTGGCTTTTTTTGCACTAGGTTTTACTAGCGAAGCGTTGCAGTTACTCGTAGGATTTGCCATTATTACTGCTTTGGTTGTTATAATTCGTATGGTGTATTTTCGGGAGAGACCAAAACGAGTGGATCATACTAATTTTATTGAGAGAATTGATGCATCTTCGTTTCCGAGCCTTCATACAGCGCGGATTGTTTTTGTCGCACTTTTTGTGGGTATAGCATGGCCACTGGTGTTGTGGAAAGTGTTTTTGGTTTTCATTGCTCTGCTCGTTGCATACTCACGTATTTATTTACGCAAACACGACTGGATTGACGTTGTTGTTGGTGGTGGTCTTGGAATGGTGGTTTTTTATGTGTTGAAATTGATTTTTTTTTCCCGATTTGGGTGAGATAGGAAACTTTAAGAGTTTGATAATTATTCCTCACAAAGATGGTAGATGATCAGTTAGTGCAATGGATTAAGAGTGAATCAAAAAATCAAACTAATTTAACAAAAGTGCTTCTGAAGCAGGGATACACACAAAAACAGATTGACGATGCTTTTGGGCGAGTTAATAATACGTCCCATGATGCTTCATTTTTAACATGGATTGCTATTTCTTTAGGCCTAGGTTTATTTTCGACAATTCTAGTATTGGTGGGAATTGGTTTTATTGTTATTGGAAATTTTGCAGTTGTGGGGTATGGTATTTTGTTGCTAGCTGCTCTCGTCATGGTCTACTTAATTGATAGGATTCAGATGAGTAATGGATATTCAAACGCAACCGGAGTTAGAATAGGACTAGTGACCCCTTGGTTGAGTGTTGTTGTGATTTCTACTATTTTTGATACGCTTTGGTATTTAAAAGAGAGTTTATCGTATTATGGAGAAGAGGGTTCTTCGGGATTACTAAGCATTTTTACGTTCGAAGGTGTAATACCTTCATTTCTGGTTACCATTCCATTTTACCTACTTTCAAATGTCTTTATTATACGAACGATTATTAAGACTAGAGAATACAAAGACCTGTTGGGCTATCTTTTCCAACCATTATTCTATGTTCTGGCTTGGGGGATATCTTATTTTATTACCCATACCGTTTTTATTAAGACCTTGTAGAAAGAGACGAATCTGGTTGATGGTTAATGATTGGATTTTTTTTAAGAACTTAACTTCTCTTCCTTACTTTAATAAAATCGCCGAGGGTTAATTCATCAGATCGCTTTTCTTTTTCAACTTTTACGTCGCTTTTGTCCTCATCTTTTTCAATGAGTTGAATGCCAAGAAGACGACTTACTTTGCGAGCGGTATCAATTGAAGGTTTAATGCTTCCTTGTTCCCATTTGGCAACCAAACTTTCCTTTTCCGTGAGAATATTGGCGAATTCTTCATTGGTGAGATTTCTTTTTTCACGGGCATCGCGTAGAAAGCTGGCAAACTGTGAGACAATGCGATACTCAGGACCAGTTGGAACAACGGGTTTGGTATATCGACGTTGGAACGATCCGGACCTTTCCTTTACTTTTCCATGTTTTGCGCAAATCTGACATACTTTAAGGTCAGTGTTCTCAATAACAACGGGTACAAGACCTCCTTGCTTACCACAAAGCTCACAACTACTCATAGAGGGCTCAAAAAGCCACCTGATATTAAAAGTTATTGGTTCAGGCCGTTTATTTGTGCGTGAATGAGCACAACAAATTTTATAAACAGTCCGCAGTTTAAAATAGCATAAAGTAGTATAAGGGGTGTTCAACCTATGGATAATCATTCTCGTAAACCAGATGAAGAAATTGTGGATTTAACTAAAATTAAAACTAAAACCAAAGAATTTTGGCATTCATTAAAATCAAAGAAAAGCTCAACGAAGGATAATAACAGTTCTCAGGCGATGCACACGGAGCACCGACACACAGAGCGAAAAGAACAGCACAATCAAGAGAAATCAACTTTCCATGAATTCAAAGAGTACACTACTCACAATGCGCGATGGATTATTCCCGTATTTCTGATATTAATAGCGGTTATTTTCTCTGTTTATTTGAGAACGATGCCGCTACGAATGCCCATTGCAGATGATTGGGCACAAAACACAGTTTATAATTATTATCAAAATCAACTTACAAATCAAATTAACGAGCAGTACCCAAATTTACCAGAGCAAAACAAGGGAGCGTTGGTGCAAAGAGAATGGCAAACCTATTATGTGCAAAACCAACAACTGATAGACTCTCAAATAACACAACTTGCCGAGGAATATAGGAATAAATTTCGTGATGATAGCGGTACACTCTATATTTTAGGAATTGATCCTTACCATTATTATCGCTTGGTCTCTAATGTTTTAACGTATGGTCACCCCGGAACAACTATCAAAAATGGTGAGCCGTGGGATGAATATTTTGTGTATCCGGAAGGACGATCTGCGGGGAAGGATTTTCACGCTTATTTTGGCGCATTGCTACATAAAGTAATGAATATTGGTAGTTCAGTTCCATTGATGACAAGCTTTTTTTATATTGGTGTTATCTTTTCAGCGCTTGCTACGATACCGGCTTTTTTCATTGGACGAAAGGTTTCGGGAAACAATGTTGGTGGCTTCTTTGCGGCACTCATTGTTGCTACATCAGCTTTTTTCGTCTCAAGAACAACAGGCGAGAGTTCTGATACGGATGTGTATACTGTCTTTTTTCCGCTCTTAGTGTTGTGGCTTTTCATTGAAGCATATGAAGCGCGAACACTTAAGAGAGGAATTATCCTATCGCTGGCTGCAGGTTTAGCAACGGGTTTTTTTAGTGCAGCGTGGATTGGGGGGTGGTGGTATATTTTCCTTTTTGCTTTGGCAGCCGCAGGATTAACTCTGATTATTCACGCATTGATTCATTATAAAGAGTTAAAAACGTACATCCGTTCTACAGCAGTAACTAATCCACTTGTTCTACTTGGAACATATATTGTAAGCAGTGCAATTTTTGTGTCGATTTTTAGCAGCTTTAGTGATTTTGTCAATGGATTTTTAGGTCCACTTGGATTTTTGCGAATTAAAGCGGTCGGAGTTACATCATTATGGCCCAATATTAGAACAACAGTGGCAGAGCTTAATGTTCCACCGTTTTCGGCAGTTGTCGATCAATTGGGCGGGGCCATCTTACTGATTATTGCAGTTATTGGGATAGTACTGGCGTTACGACGAAGAGTGGATGGTGAACGAGACTATAAAGTGGCATTGCTCCTTGCGATGTGGCTTGTTGCATCTCTTTTTGCAACAACGAAGGGAGTTCGCTTTATACTGCAAGTTATTCCCGTTCTTGCTTTAGCGGTGGGAATTGGTCTTGGTATATTGTGGTCAGTAATCTCGGAATGGTTGACAAGAACATTGCACGTTAATAGAAAAATCGCGATGGTTCTTGTGTTCTTACTCTTCTCCTTACTTTTTATTAAGCCTGTTCAGGCAGGGTATCAGAGTGCGTATAATTCTGTTCCATCGGTTAATGATGATTGGTATAATACACTTACAAAGATTAATACACAAGGCGATAAGAATGCAGTGATTAATTCGTGGTGGGATTTTGGTCATTGGTTTAAAGCAATTGCAAACCGCCCAGTCACATTTGATGGAGCAGCTCAGACAGGGCATGGCGCTTATTGGATCGGAAAAGCTCTGATTACAAATGATGAAAAGAATACGATTGGTATTTTACGTATGCTCAATTGCGGTCAAAATAAAGCGTTTGAGACTCTTGAAACCGTATGGAACGATACACCACGTTCGATTGACACGCTCAATTATATTGTAACGCTTTCTGATAATGGAGCAAGAGAAACATTACGTTCGCAGGGACTTACAAGTGAGCAGGTTGATGAAGTATTACGGTTCACCCATTGTAATGCACCAACTGATTACTTCATTACGTCTGAAGACATGATTGGTAAAGCGGGAGTTTGGGGTCACTTTGGTTCATGGGATTTTAATCGCGCGGTGATGTATCAAACAACAAAGACTATGAATCATGATGAGGCTATTACCTTTTTAACAACGCGGTTTAATTTATCTACTGGCGATGCAGAACAATATGTGAGTGAAATTCAGACAACTCCTGCTGACAATTGGATTTCGCCATGGCCAAGTTATGTTTCAGGTATGAGTGAATGTCAAACTAGGGGCAAACTCGCTCAATGTAATGTTGGAACGCAACAAGGAACCGTGCCGGTGAGTATAGATTTGGAGAATGGTACTGCTATGATCCCTGGTCCACAGAATCAGATTCTATATCCTGTATCACTCGTGTATGCAACGAAAGAGGGAATTGTTGAGAAGAGATTTAATGGAACAACGATTGGTTTTAGTGTGATTTTGGTTCCTTCAGGGGAAACGTATACTGCTCTGTTTGCTGATTCACGCCATGCTGCAAGCACGTTTACCAAACTCTTCTTTTTTGAAGGGCACGGTATGAAATGTTTTAGTAACTTTGATCGTGTTCGATCGTTTACGGGTGGGAAAATTACAACTTGGACCGTAGATTATGACTGTAATCAACAGAATAAAGTCTTTTTTTTACCAGTGGAGAAGGTTATGGCAGCCCACATCTTAGTTGGTATGGACAAGCGAAGCGAGGAGGAAGCCCGCGCACTGATTGAGGCCATTGCTTCTAATATAACAACGAAGAATTTTGCATCGTACGCTGAGAAATATTCAGATGATCCTGGATCTCGCATGCGTGGTGGAGATCTTGGGGAATTTGGTAAAGGGGTGATGGTAAAAGAGTTTGAGGAAGTTGCTTTTAGCCTGGAAAAAGGAGGTATCTCAAAACCTTTTAGGACACCGTTTGGATACCACATTATTTATGTGAAGGAGAGGACGGAGGACTAGAGCACGATATTTTTTTATTTTTTCGTGCTTATTTTTTTCCAATCTGGAGTGCTTTTGTTAGTATTTGATAGTAGTCCCCATCCATAATTTTTATAAAGATAGACTTGTATTTGGACATAATGGCCAGGTATAAACTCATTAATCGTGATCATCAAATAATAACTACCGATCTATTCCTCCCCGATGTAAAAGTTAGCTATAGAGAGCGGATTCCGCATTTTACTTTGGTTGAAAAAGTTCTTGGAAACTTATCGTATGACATTCAGCATACAAACTTAAATCAAGTTATTGAACAGGAGTATACTGTCAAAAGGGTAAAGCTTGACAAATCTGGTGCAAAAGATGAATTGGTTAGACTACTAATGCGTCAAACAGATGAAGTATCGCGAATAATTAAGATTGGTTGTCCAAGTGCACCGGAAATTATGTTACTCGATTTAGAAGAAAGACTTTATCGAGCGACAGCTTATGTTACAGAACTCCCCGCAGTTTTTGAGAGGTACAAGGAGAATAGCCGACAGCGGGCAGAAAGTGCGCACCAGGAGACAAATCGACGAAAAGAGGAACAGGCACAGCAGTTGGACAAGCATTTACATGATACAATAATAGATATCGAAGCGAGAGCTCGATACGATATTACCATGGCGGTTACGACTGGACTGCATTTGGATTATTGTCTGCCATGGGAAAATATCGTTTGCCAAGTGAGATCACTGTTTTTAGATGATGATAACCTTTTAGGGATGCCCACTTTTAAACCGGCACGTAATGGGGAGTGGGTTACTTTCGTTAAGGGTATCGTTGGCGAAGGTTTTTACAACCGATTGCGTAATATCCAAGATGATCTTGATGAGTTTTACATGGGAATCGCGGATGCGATTAAAGGGATGGTCAGTGCTGATGAAAAAGTTACTTCGGCGCATTTTGAGGAAGCGATTAGAGAATTTAATACTAAAGAATACGTACTAGAGCTATTTACTCGAGAAGAACAGGCTAATGTGGAATTACTTAAAAGACTCAATTTAAAATTATGCGAAGGACTAATTGATGGTGAGAAATGGAATGCCAGTATGAATTCTTACTTTTCTGCAAAAGGTGGTCTTTATGTTGTTACCTCAAATGATGTTCTTTGGTTTAATGTTCCCTCTGAGTACCGACCTACAACAGAGCAAGAAGTAGCGGCTGCTGTTGGTTTAGTTGAAAAATCACTTCGAGATTACATCAGAGAAAATGAAGAAGTACTTCGTTTTCCACTTTCCGAGGTAATAAACGGATCTTCGAACATAGTACATGAAGTGATGGTAAGAAAAGACCTTAACCAAATAGTTACTGTTGGAAGTTATGGCACCCTTCAGATTAATTCTACTTCGAGAAGCGCGCGATATTGGGATGATTTTAAGCGGGAAATAGAATTTAAGAACACGACTGGGAAGTCTGTCAAGACGCCGTATAAATATATAATTGAATCGCAGAACGCTATTGGTCAACTTCAAATTGTGGGTTCACTAGGAATGGCGTTTGGCGATGCTAATTGTGGCATTAAAGCCCTTCTGGCTGTGAATCACCGGGCGGTTGAGAGTGCTCGCAAACAAGAATTAGAGGGAATTCAGCAAAAAATCCGAGGGTATCACCCATATATTGAGCAGGAGATGACATTTATTCCTGCATTCTGGAAGGGGATGAAAGACCGTATAGAGCGGATTTATGCTGCCTAGCTCATTGTGCTTTCGGCTTGGTAGAAAATCATAGGTGAACTACCAGAGCCTCTTCTTTCACAAGCTATATAAAGCCAATTTCTGCTTTTTTTAGGATGGAGACCTATGTTGTAGTTCCAGCCTATAATGAAGAAAAGAATATAGGTAAGGTGCTTGACAAACTCGCTACGCTTAATGTTTCTGTTGTGGTTGTTGATGATGGCAGTCATGATAAGACTTCACACGAGGCAAAAGTACGGGGTGTTAAGGTTCTTCGCAATATTATCAACCTTGGCAAAGGTGCTGCATTACGATTGGGCTGTGATTACGCCTATAAGAAAGGGGCTACGCAGATAATAGTACTTGATGCCGATGGCCAGCATGATCCAGGGATGATCCCTTACTTTATGGCAGCTCTTACGAAAGCGGACATTGTATTTGGATATCGATCCCATTGGCAAAGGATGCCGTTTATATTACGATTTGGCAACTGGTTTATCAATAATACCATCTCTACGCTCTATGGTGTAACCTTACGTGATACACAAAGTGGATTTCGTGCTTTTTGCGCGGATGTGTATCCTCTGCTGAGGTGGAAAGCAAGTGATTATAGTATGGAATCTGAAATGATTGCCAATATGGGGAAAAATAAATTGAAATATGTCCAAGTTCCAATTGCAACAATTTATGCTGATAAATATAAAGGCACGACTGTCTTTGATGGAATAAAAATTGTGTCAAGAATGATCTGGTGGAGGTTGCAGTAGAATGTTAGGGATTCAATTATTGGGTTTATTATTTGGTTTTTTGATGATTTACTTTTCGTTTTTACATTACAAGAGACGTGAGTTTTCGGGCATGGAATTTATGCTTTGGATTGTGTTTTGGGTGATGATTATATTAGTTGCATTATTTCCAAATGGTCTTGATTTTATTGTGAAAAATGTTCTAAGCCTTAAAAGACCGCTTGATTTCTTTATTATCTGCGGGTTCCTCTTCTTGATTTTTATTTCGTTTCATAACTATTCATTAGCACGCAAAAATGAGCGCCGCTTGCAAAGACTAGTGAGTGAGCTTGCACTACGTAATGCTGAGAAGGAAGATCATCAAGATATTCATCAAAAAATAAAGAATGAGGAGAAGCGGAAAAAACGATGAGATTATTATTTGTGTGCGAGAATTATCTTCCGCATTATGGCGGTGCGGAAGTTGTCTTTAAGAATTTAGCAGAGGGCTTTGTTAAGGCTGGACATACTGTCGATTTAGTGACGCACCGAATGCAGGGAACTGCAGAGTTTGAAGTGTTAAATGGGGTGCGTGTGCACCGGGTGTGGAGTGCTAATAGCAGGTATTTATTTTCTTTTACGTCAATTTTGAAAGTGTGGTCCCTTGCGCGTCGAGCAGATATTATTCAAACAACGACGTTTAATGGTGCCCCACCAGCGTGGATTGCGGCTCGGTTTTGTGGGAAGAAGGTTGTTTTAACAGTGCATGAAGTGTGGGTAGGAAAGTGGAAAGTAGTTACAGGACTTGGAAGCGTATCTTGTTTTTTTCATGACCTACTTGAGCGGATGATTTATGTGTTGCACTATGACAAGTATGTTTGTGTTTCTGATGCAACAAAAAGAGATGTTTTGAGATTGGGTATACCAGCACGTAAGGTTGAGCGTATTTACAATGGATTTGACTATGATCATTGGCAGGCACAGACTTTTTCGGGTGTGAAGGTCCGGTCCGATCTTGGACTGCGCGGAAAGTTTGTATATTTTAGCTGGGGCAGACCTGGCCCATCGAAGGGTTTTGAGTATGCACTACGGGCAGTTCCTGAAATTGTAAGGAGAATCCCTAATTCTGTGTATATGATAATGCTTGGTTCGAAAGAAAAGTATCCAAAAGAATACGCAAAGATTGTTTCTTTAATTAAGAAGTTAGGAATTCAGAAGAATGTTATCATTGTGCCGTCGGTTCCCTATTCACAATTAGGCAATTACATTGCAGCAGCGGATTGTGTTGTGGTGCCATCACTTTCAGAAGGTTTTGGGTATACTGCAGTTGAAGCTGGCGTTATGGCAAAACCAGTTGTAGCATCGAATGTGGCTTCGCTTCCTGAAGTTGTATCGGGTAAATATGTGTTGGTGCGAGTTCGAGATTCTTCGGCTATTGCTGCTGGCGTGGAAATGGTGTATAAAAAGAAATATGCGACGTCGCCATTGAAGCGCTTTTTGTGGAAGGATGCAGTGGAAGGGTATTTGGATATATACAGGAAGCTAACTAATCTAAAGAGATAAAATAATAAAATCAATAGAAGGATTAGATGAATAGAGGCTAATTTGTTTATTTTGATTGACTTATTTTAATGGATTTAATTGGATTTACTTATTTTAATTGATTAATGTGGATGGATTTATTTTGTTGTTTCCTTTCTCCACCACTCAAGCATCTCGCGCAGAGTTTGATCAAAATGGATTTCTGGTTTCCAACCGGTGAGTGCTGTAAATTTTGAATTGCTCCCTAGCATGTTGGGAATATCGCTTGGGCGCATTTTTGCTGGATCTGGGGTAACAGTTATGGAATTTTTGCTGTACGAGAGAAGCTTTTGGAGTACGTCAGCAATGGCAATACTTTTACCCGAGCAGATATTGTATACTCCTTGGGCGTGGGGGTTTGTAATAAGAAGGTAATATGATTTTACAATATCACGCACATCGCTGAAATCTCGTTTGGCATCAAGGTTGCCTACGCTCAGGAGGGGTTCTTGTTTTCCTGCTTCGATAAGAGCGATTTGTTTTGCGAAATTAGAACAGACAAATTGATCCGATTGACCAAGACCGGTATGAGGAAAACTACGAGTGATAACTAGGGTAAGATTATGTTTTTTTATATATTCCTGGCAGATTTTTTCTTGCTCCAATCGTGACTCACCATATGGGCTATTGGGATTTAATGGAGTCTTTTCAGTGATTGGTACAGTTGTTGGGATTCCGTAGATTTCGGCAGAAGAAACAATGAGAATTTTGGAGGTGGGACTATGCTTTACAATTGCATCAAGAAGATACCTCGTTCCTTCAATGTTAATTTGTTTTGTCTCTTCCGGGTTATCCCAACTTTTTTTTACAGATGACTGGGCAGCAAGGTGGATGATATAGTCTGGTTTTATTTCTTTGATGTATGCCTTCAGAGCAATAGGATCAAGCAAATCTAAGGTGACTGTCTTGGCACCAATAATTTGTGTACCTTGGCGATCAAAACCAAAAACAGCAATGCCTTGCGATACTAAATATGCAGCGAGATATTTACCTACAAATCCACCTATTCCGGTGATGACTGCTGTTTTCATCGCAGTGATGGTGGAAGAACGTCGTTTTGTGACAAATCACGCATTTGTACTTCTTGTCGGACCCTCTCCAAATCAGCATCTACCATCATCTGAACGAGGCCATGAAAATCAGTTTTCGGTATCCATCCAAGTTTATTTTTTGCACGCTCACTGGAGCCTTGAAGGACATGAAGTTCAGCGGGCCGCATGTAGGTATGATGTTGTTTTACGTGTTTTTCCCAATCTGGAAGGCCGGCATGTTTGAATGCAGCATCAATGAAATCACGAACACTGTGCGTTTGCCCGGTAGAAATTACATAGTCATCAGGCTCAGATTGTTGTAGCATGAGCCACATGGCTTCTACATAATCGCCTGCAAAACCCCAATCACGCTGGGCATCAAGGTTACCCATAACAAGTTCTTTGGCCACTCCATGTTTAATTCGCGCTACACCATCGGTGATTTTTCTCGTTACAATTTCTATTCCTCGTCTTGGGGATTCGTGATTGAAAAGGATACCACAACAGACGAACATGCCATACGATTCGCGATAATTAATAGCAATCCAATGAGCATAGAGCTTGGCGGCGGCATATGGACTGCGTGGGCGGAATTTAGTTTGTTCATCTTGAATGTTTTCTGTTGCATTTCCATACATTTCGCTTGATGAAGCTTGATAGAAACGGGCTTTAGGAGCAAAATGGCGAACTGCTTCGAGCATCTTAAGTGTTCCAAGACCGGTAACTTCAGCTGTATGCTCAGCTTGCTTCCAGCTTGTGGCAACATAGGATTGGGCAGCGAGGTGATACACTTCATCGGGCTGACTTGTCTTTATAGCATGATTT
>CAYIEX010000061.1:0-10369 GCA_964362485.1 uncultured Methanosarcinales archaeon
TCTGGACCAAGTGCCTTTGGTCGGCTAGACCCCGATCTTTCTGCTCCGGGATCAAGTATTACTTCAACCTATCTCAATAATGGGACAGCAACACTTTCCGGGACATCCATGGCGACGCCCCATGTTTCCGGTGCTGCCGCTCTACTCCTACAATACAACAGCACCTTAACACCAGCAGACATTAGAGCCATGCTAATGCATACCTCCATTGATATTCGCGAGCACGTCTTTAAACAAGGGTCGGGACTTATTAATATCACAAAAGCCCTTAGCTATAATGTACGTCTTAATCTGAGTGGCACAGATCGCTGGGAATTTGTAGCAGGGCGAGGTTCATTTGTACGGCAAAATATAACTCTTCTTAATCATCACAACCAAACGCTTACATTTAATTTTAGTCCGAGTAACTTTACGGATCTTGAAGGAAATTTCATCCTTGATAATTCTAGTTTCGGACTTCCGGAAAATTTTTCAATCGAAGGAAGATCACAAAAAAGTATTGAACTAAATTATACCGTTCCAACAAATACGAGTCCTTCCATTTATGGCGGCACGATTATCATTCGAACTAATAGCTCAGACCAATTGCGTCTTCCTGTTATTATTGCGGTGGCTCAGAATAGTGAAGACACAATTCAAGCGGCCGTTGATAAAGAGCGTTCTACCTGCTCCAATAGCCCCTGTGGTGATCGGATTTTATATCTTATCAATAGCACTATAGCGAACAAAACTATCTACCTCAATTGGACTAATAGCAGTAATAATTTTCATCTCAACGTTTATAATTATAGTGGGACAGAACTTGCAAGCTCAACGAGAAGCACAAGCGAGAGTGAGAATGTAACGGTTCATAAAGAACTAATCTGGGTCCTAATTCGCACAATAGGTCTTGTGGCAGATTCAACCGACTTCTTCTATAATTTGACCATTGACATTCTTGATGAATCAACCACAATGATATTTTCCAATCCTTCTAATCATTCTTACCATTCATCTCCCTTAAACCTCTCTATTAGAGTATCAGACACCAATAATCTATCCACCTCCTATTTTAACATCACTAACAGTTCTGGGACTTCCAAAATAAACCGAAAAAATAGTAGTGTTCTGAATGAATCATTTACCTGGACTGATTATATCAATCTTAGCTGGGCAAATTTCACTGACGGCAACTATTCCCTCATTGTCTTCGCCAATGATACATCTAATAACAACGCAACAGTCAACATCACGTTTGTAATTGATAAGACGAATCCAGTTATCATTAATAGTACACGCTCTCCAACTGTAGTACATAATAATGATACCCTCACTTTTACCATTAATGCCACGGATCTATACCTTAATACTTCCCGGGTCTATCTCGAGAGTAACGTCTCAATAACCTACTGGGCTAATTTCACCATGAATTTGCAATCGGACGGTCTATTTAATTACAGCTTCTTCTCTGCAAACCTAACCAACCAAAAGACGATTGCCTATCGGTTCTACGCTTTTGATTTTGCGGGGAATATGAATATTACAACACTTGATAATTTTACAGTAGAAAATCGAGTAATCACCTCTTTTTCAATCGCGAGTCCTTCCAATAATACTATTGTTGAAATGAACAATCTTACTCAGTTTACAAGCTCTTTGGTAGATCCTGATAATGATAATATCACCTACCGCTGGACTTTTAGCGGTGAGAGTAGTCCAATTACCAGTGCTAACTTCACAAGAACAATTAATAGCACTGGCCAAGTCAATGTAACACTTAATGTATCTGATTCGTATTCAGAAAATATAACTTTCATTTATCTTACTCTTAACGATACACTTCCTCCCACTATTACCTCCATCAATTATAGTAGCCAGGTTCATGTGCAACGCGACGGATCAAGCCAAAAAGTTAGCGCCACGGTCCTTGATCATTCCCAAATTACACACGTTAATCTCACGGTAAGCAGCACACTTAAAGATGCTTCTTGTAATCAAGGTAATCATTCTTGGGATTGTAACTGGACATTAAGTGACCTCAGTGTTGGAAGCTACAGCTTCATTATCAATTCCAGTGATAATTTCACCACACAGCACCGCAATTCTTCAACGTACACCTTCACTGTAATCTCGTGCAGTGATGGAACACAAAATGGGTATTAACCCGGTCCCGATTGGGGGGGTGCGTGTTGTGCTGTTACCGGGGGGGCGGGGGGCAGGTGTTCTGGGGGGGGGGGGGGGGGGGGGGGGGGCGGAGGTGGTGGTGGAAGTAGTGGCGGAGCTGACAGCAGTACATCAACACCGACCGAATCAACTATCCCCGCACCTTCCGTCCCGCCCTCCTCCTCGACACCCAGTGCTGGCTCTCCACCAATGTCTCCTTTAGAGAGTTCTTCCCCGCCTGATAGCTCCACAATTTCCGCGGGATCTCAAGAACAAGCGGTTCAAACTACTCAAGATACAACAGCACAGGAAAAATCATCCTCAAACTTCGCGGGTCGGGCCTTTGGACAAATTGGAAATGTCGTTACCTCATCGCCAGTCTGGGTTGGCGCAATAATCCTCGTTCTATTAGTGTTCTTGACACTTCTGTGGTTACATTATAAAAAAATGTAATCATCTGGTTGCAGAACAGGAAACGTAGCAGGAAACTTATATAAACAAATTCTCCTCTCTAATCTATACGGAGAGGTGTTTTATGGTAAACGTTGCAATAAACGGATTTGGTCGTATCGGTCGCATGGTCTTTCGCGCTGCATTTAAAGATCCAAAAATCAATATCATCGCCATTAACGATCTCACTGACACAAAAACACTAGCCTATCTTCTCCAACATGATTCCCTACAGGGTTCATTTTCTGAACAAGTTTCTTTTGATGAACATAACCTCATTATAAGCAACAAGAAAATTCAAGTACTTGCTGAGAAAGACCCCACCAAGCTTCCTTGGAAGCGATTAAACATTGATGTTGTTGTCGAGTCTACTGGCCGCTTCACCCAACCAGAGGATACAGCACTTCATCTTCAAGCGGGCGCCAAAAAAGTTCTCCTCTCCGCACCAAGTAAATGCGACAAAAATGTTTGTCCTATTAATACTACGACATTAGTATTTGGAGTCAATCATCATCTTTACAATCCTAAAGTGCATACAATCATCTCGAACGCCTCCTGCACCACCAACTGTGTAGCCCCAGTTCTCAAAGTTCTGGAGGATTCAATTGGCATAAAACAATGTACCTTTACGACCATCCACGCCTATACTGCCGATCAAAATTTAGTTGATGGTCCACATAAAGATCTTCGCCGCGCAAGGGCAGCTGCAACCAACATTATTCCCACCACATCTGGCGCTGATATTGCTGTTGTGCAAGCGATTCCTTCACTTCAAAACAAAGTACGTGGTTTTGCAATACGTGTGCCTGTAGCGAGTGGGTCCGTTACTGATTTTACAATCGAAGTCAAAAAAGATACAACCTCAGAAGAGATCAACTCCCTTCTTCAAAAAGCAGCCAGTAAAGGACTCAAAGGGATTATCCAATACTCCACCGATGAACTTGTCTCCAGCGATATAATCCACAATCCCTATTCATCGATTATTGACTCTAAACTCACAACCGTTGTCAACAAACGAACTGTTAAAATCATTGCCTGGTATGATAACGAATGGGGATATAGTTGTAGAATGGTGGATATGATCAAGTTGTTGTGATTTATTTACTTTTGAACGAAACTCTACAAAAAAGTTATATAGTAAAATGGCATTCTAGGCATATGGTAGTTATTGAGTCCGATGACCCCGAACGATCGCTTGAGCAAATTCTCACTACGGCTAATCAAGCAGGTGTCATGGGTCTTAAGTCATTAAGTACAAAGATTATGGGGGAGAGACAGCCCTTGCTCTTTAAACAATATTCCGGGAGATGGGCGGCCATTCGCTATCGTTTCGGCGCCGATCCCTATGTTGAAATAGGTTCAACGCTTAATGACTTAATGGATAACGTGGTGGAGCGCTATCCCCGGACTTGGAAATATTTTTGTTATCGAAAACTGCTTAGCTCTACAATTGCCAATCGCGAGGGGCATTAAATAATACCTCAAAACCAGCATTAGAGGTTATTGTTCACGAAGGAGAGGTAGTGGTTAATTTACCAGCCATTCTTAAAAAATTCTTTTAAGTAATAAAAACCTACGTAACCATAACCTTCGTCACGATAACATCCTGCACGGGCCGATCTTCTCGATCAACTTTCACCCGCGCAATTTTATCAACAACATCCATTCCCGATACGACCTGTCCGAATACAGGATGCTTTGAATCGAGAAACGTGTTATTTGCGATGTTAATAAAAAATTGACTTCCTCCCGTATGAGGCCCCGAATTTGCCATGGCCATTGTTCCACGCATGTTATGTAAATGGTGGTGAAACTCATCTTTAATGTGATATCCCGGGCCACCAGTACCCCACCTATTTCGTTTAGTGAGATCTTTAGAAAGTGGATCTCCACCCTGAATCATGAACCCATTGGGAGGTGCTCGCGCCGGACCAATAACGCGATGGAATCGTGTGCCCTCATAGGTTCCGCTCTGCACCAACTTGATGAAATTTGCGGTTGTGATAGGCATCTTGTCTTCAAAAAGTTCAATTGTAATTACCCCTTGGGGCGTCTCCACTATTGCTGTTCTATTCGTCATCGTTTTTCCTCCACATCATATAACCCCTATTGATATCCAATAATATAAACATTCTCTCAATGTAGGCTGCTGCTACATAAATGTGTTAGCATACTAAAGTTAAACATCTGATTGCAAAAGATCTCTCCAAGATAAAAAGTGTACACTAATTTAAAAAGTTCTGTACTAAATGCAGTATTACGATGATTGACGAAGGCTCATTCGAGAAAGGACGTCTGCAATTGGAAATCTTCTTGAATAGAGAAATAATTTTCACCGCAGCACATCAAGAGAGGATAGTACAACAACTGTATGAGCACTATACCAAACCCCAGAGTGGTTTGGCTCAATCAGTAAGTAAAGATAGGGTGCGTAATCTGTTGCGTAAGAAAGCTAACTTGGTTATTCTCCGAAAAGATATCCCTGAGTTAATCGGGCATGGAACACATCAAGCGGTCATTGCTTTAGATAACGGCCTTGTTGCAAAGCTACCTCATCGAGATACAAATTGGCAGCAGGACGATGTTTTTTCTCTTTGTGGTTCCTATTGCTTTACGGATACTACACAAAAGGAACTTCTCAAGTTAGGATTGCAAGTCCCTATGATGCAATTGTATCAAATTCATCACACCTCAGATGGTATCACCATCTCCTCAGAGGTAATTCACTACAATTGGGGTGATCAAATGCGAAAATGGCTAAATGAAGAGGAGGTGCACATAAACCAGGAACCCAATGTCTGTCTAACGATTGATTTACGTGAGAATGGTAAATTTCGAGTGGTTGACTATAACCTGCACCTTGCAAAATCTTTGGCAAATGGTGATCAACTTATTCGAGACTATACGGCTGGTTGCGAGGTACTTCGCAATCTTGCTCGCGATGGATATTATGACCACCCTCCATCTAATACCCTTTATTTTGAGTACGAACCTCATAAAATGGACACTGCCGAAGAGGCTATCGAAAAGGTGTTTTTGCTTCAAATTCCTGTTGATAAAAATGAGCCCGGTAAATTAGTCGTAGGGGATATCGATCACATTTATTTATTTCGGTAGATCAGACACGAAGTAGATTTATAATCCTTACAATGAAATCACGAACTATACGGGTCGTAACACAGTTCCTCTAATTTCCTGCGTACAAATGGTTCCACTGCGCACTCATCAGTAACTGTTGCAGACCTGAATGGTATTTTTGAACTAAAATCACATTGTTCACCCGCAAATGAATAGTGTGGCAGTCGTACAAAATAAATCTGTCCAGAACCAATAGAAAGTGTTTTCTCCATTGGCGCTATCCCGCACTTCTGGTCATAATCTTCTACTGGTGTCGCAGTTGCCAACTGGATCTGAGTAGTCGTACGAGTTAAAAATTGTATCACTGATGTCAACCCCTCATTGACAAACCGCTTACCCTCAAATTCCATTATTAGCGAAACCGCAGCTGGACCGCTGCAATCAGGTTTCATCAGCACAATGCAACTGAGTGTAGGATTACGTTCTTTATAGCCGTTTTGAGCAAAAGCCTGACTAGACATAGCAATTCCAGCAGCGTATAAAAATGGTTTATAATTCATCTTTTGACAATTGCATTGATGGTTTAAAAATGTTATCTCCAAAAATAGTCTCATTACACCATTTAATCAGCCAACAAAAAGGAGAGATAAAAATGGGGCATAATTTTAAATAAACACCTCGCTTTTCACAATATATGGCTGCCGTAACGTTAGAACATATTTTTGATGAGCTCAAAGAGTTAAAGAAAGAAGTTCGACAACTCAAAGAATGTTTCCACGAGGATATTCTGGAACTCAATGCGCAAACGCAAAAAGATATAGATGAGTCCAGAAAGCAAATTAAAGATGGGAAATCTATCCCCTTTGAACAGCTTTAAAATGGTTCTATACTCCATTCACTTTTCTTTTAATGCCAGAGACGAGTATAGAAAGCTACCACTAGAAATTCAGGAGCGAATCAAGAAAAAACTCCTGCTAGCTCAAGCAAATCCTTATACTTACTTTGAACGGCTTAAAAGTAGGCCTGATTACAAGCTTCGTATTGGTGATTATCGGCTCATTGCAGATATTAATCAAGCAAGTTTTACTGTTGCTGTAACCAAAGTTGGACACCGCAAAAACATTTATCAGAATTTGTAAGCTCACTCTCACTCAAAAAACATTCTCAAAATTCCCTTTACTTTCCCCACACGTTTAATCATCTCCTTCACCTGCTCTAAATCCCGTGGAACAAGAAGAAATGAACACTGAACTTTACCTACATCGATCATTTTGGCTTTTGCTTCTTTTACTTCAAAGCCAGCTGACGCAATCGTATGTAAAACATCTGCAAGAAGACCACTTCGTTCATGGGCTTCCACAAAAAAACGAATCTTTTGATTAAACGTCTCCTTCCAAACAACATCCACCACTTTCTGATTATCCTTCGTCGTTACTTTACAGTCCTTTTTGTGAACCGAAATAATGCGCCGTTTCGTAATAAGCCCAACGATCGCTTCATCAGGAATTGGCAAACAACATTTGGCAAATGAACACGCCGCCTTTGGATAGAGAGGCGACTCAACTAACACTCCTTGCTCCTCGCCAACACTTGTCGTAAATTTATGATAATGAAGCACAGGAACTTTATCATGCTCTTTTAATGACTTACGAATCTTTTGCCGCGACCGAGCAGACATTACAATCTTAAGCCAACTGCGTCTGGGACGCTGATTCTTATTGGTGAGAATTTCTACAACATCACCTTGCTTGACTTCTTCTTTAATTGGAACAAAAACACCATTTACCCGCGCTCCTGTACACTGATCTCCAATTCGTTGATGAACTGTATACGCAAAGTCAAGGACAGTAGCACCTTTGGGTAATTCTTTTACGTCTCCTTTTGGAGTATAACAAAAAATCTTATCCCCAAACAAGTCCACTTTGACCGTTTCTAAAAATTCCTTATTCTCGTCCTGATTTTGTAAATCAAGAACTCCTCGTAGCCAGCCAATCTTCTTCTCAAAAACTTCATCTGATCTTATTTTTTTATAGCGCCAATGTGCCGCAACACCTTCTTCAGCAAACTCTTCCATCTGCGCGGTTCTAATTTGAATTTCAAGTACTTTGCCTGTAGGTAATTTTACACCCGTGTGAATTGATTGATAGCCATTAGGTTTTGGGTTTGTAATATAATCTTTGAGTCTCCCCTCAATAGGCTCAAATTTTTCATGGATAAGTCCAAGAACATTGTAACAATCTTTGATATCTTCCACCAGAATTCGGATTCCGAGTAAATCATATTGCTTATCAAGACTAACCCCCCTTCCCGTCATTTTTTTGTAAATACTATAAATATGCTTTGGGCGTCCCTTGATCTTAACGAGAGAAACATGATCACGTGCTACCTCTTCAATAAGTTTTATTGCGGTCTTAACATTGTGTTCCCGCTCTTCACGAGATTCTTCTAAATAATTAATAATTTCCTGATACTTGCGTGGATTAATAACTTTCAGCGCACTATCTTCCAGGCGGACTTTAATTTTTTCAAGACCCAAGCGATTCGCAAGTGGAGCATACACTTCAATCACTTCTTGTGCAATTCTTTTTTGCTCGACGGCAGGAAGAACGTCAATGGTATTGAGGTTGTCAAGTTTACTCGCAAGTTTTATGACCATAACCCGTACATCTGCAAGCGTTGTGAGTAAAATTTTACGAAGAGCCTCTGCTTCAAGCTTGTTATTTTTTACTTTAACCGCTTTAAGATCTTCTACACCACGTAAAAGAGTCATTACTTCCATACCAAATTCTTTGTGAAGAACTGGATCTGTAACTTTCCCCAATAAGCCTTGTAAAATACCCACAATAACTAACTCGGGGTCAACCTTACTTTCTATTAAAATTTCAGCTACTCGACAATTTCTATCAAAATAAGTGTCTCCGGCCAATCTCTTCTGCACAGATAGATATGTTCGGGCAAGATCAAGAGCAGCTGCCATTTTTTGCTGATCCTTGTCACTATACCCCTTTTGGTGCGCAAGCGCAAGAACGTCCATAGTTAGCAGGAGTAAGGTAAAGGTTAAAAACATTTGGTCTTGAAGTTCTTTGTAAAGAACGTTCTCCCGGCCAAACTCCTCTCTTTCTCACAAATTCTTTTAAACTAAAGCCTATTTATCCCCTCTATGGAATCGGCTCAGATCATAAAAACCATTAATGACATCTACCGCCGCTTTAAAGTACCGCGTAATCTCCAAGAACATATGCGGCGTACCGCTGCTGTTGGTGACCTCATTTGTGACAAATGGAAAGGTCCCGGGCTCCATAACGATGATATTATCGCCACACTCCTCCTCCATGATTTAGGAAATATAATCAAAATGGATCTTGAATCAGAAAAAGGCTTACGCCTCCTTGGTGCCGATCGCCGGCGCACACAAGAGATCAAGGAAATCCAAGACCAGATGATCGAAAAATACGGAAAAGATGATCATGCTGCAACGTACGCCATAGCCAAAGAAATTGGTGCGTCTGAGCACGTACTTGAATTACTCGATAGCAAAGTATTCACCAAAATTGATCAAATCGTAACCGGTAAAGATATTGAACTCAAGATCTGCGCTTATGCTGATTTGCGCGTAGGTCCCCTTGGGATTTTAATGCTCAAGGAACGTTTTGGAGAATTACGACATCGCGTTTCCAATGAGACCCTCGCTGAGCGCTATCCCAACTTTGAAGAACTAGCAGTTGCCGCGCAGCAAATCGAAGCACAAATCTTTGAACATCTCCAAATCGCACCAGAAGAAATCAACGATTTTACAATCGAGTTGTATTTGGAAAAAAGATTGATGGGGTTTTAGGCCCCACTCACTAATTGAATCCATCTCACTTTTTCCTTCCCATACCTTCTTCGATCCTTAACAACTGATTATACTTGGCAACTCTCTCCCCGCGACATGGGGCTCCCGCTTTGATCATCCCGCAGCCAAGACCCACAGCAAGATCGGCAATAAAAGTGTCTTCTGTTTCCCCGCTGCGGTGCGACACCATCACACCTAACTTCCGATCAAACATCATCTGTCCCGCTTCGAGCGCCTCAGATACCGTTCCGATTTGGTTAACTTTCAGTAATAAGCAATTGATGCTTCCCGCACTCAGTGCCTTCTTAATTCTCTTCGTGTTTGTTACTGTTAAATCATCTCCTACGACCTGTACACCTGTCTTCTTGCGTAACTGCGCAAAGTGCTCAAAGTCTTCTTGATCAAAAGGATCCTCAATTGATATGATAGGATATTTCAACACCAGCTCTTGATACCACTCTCCCAACTGCGCTGCCGAAAATTTCCTCCCCTCAAGAACATATTTTCCCTGCTGAAAGAATCCCGATGCCGCGCAGTCCAATGCAAAATCAACCTTCCCTTTGTAACCAGCCTTTTCCACTGCCTGCATCAATAAATCCAAAGCCTCTGCTGTTGTTCGGATCTTCGCGCAGACAAAACCACCTTCATCACCAACATTAGTAGAACCCGCCCCATACTTTGCATGAAGAAGTTCTTTAAGATGATGATAAATCTCGCTTCCCGCCTGTAGATTCTTGGAAAAACTTCCTACATTAGGAGCAATCATCAATTCTTGAAGGGCAAGGCCACTATCAGCATGTTTCCCACCGTTCAACACATTAAAAAATGGTCGAGGCATACTTATCTTACGGCCGCTTAGAGTAG
>CAYIEX010000062.1:0-10368 GCA_964362485.1 uncultured Methanosarcinales archaeon
CAAAAGTTCGCATAGGAATCCTTGGCTGTGCCAATGTAGCTGAAAAAAGCGCCATTGCTGCATTTAAAGCTCTTCCGAGCGCCGAACTCGTGGGCATTGCCAGTCGTGATAGGGCAAAGGCTCAAGCCTGGGCAGAGCGGTTTCAAATCAAAGCCTATCCCTCCTATGACTCCCTTCTTGAAAGTCCTGAAATCGATGCTGTGTATATTCCACTTCCCATTGGCGTTCATGAAGAATGGGGATTAAAAGCAGCGCAAGCAAAAAAGCATATTATTTGCGAGAAATCACTGGCTCATAACTTCGCTGCAGTCAAGCGACTTATTGATGCATGTCAAAGTCATGGTCTCGTTCTCTATGAGAATTTCATGTGCGAATATCATCCCCAGCACACCATTGTCAAAGAATCCATACAACAGGGAAAAATCGGAAGACCTCATGTATTCAAAGGCTATTTTGGTTTCCCTCCTCTCAAAAAAGATAGTTTTCGCTATGACCCAACCCTTGGCGGAGGAAGTCTTAACGATGCTGGCGCGTATACTGCATTTATGGCTCGTATAATCTTTGAATCGGAACCAATTGCAGTAAGTGCTGATCTTGAAATAGATCCAAATAGTAACGTTGATATTCGTGGTAGCGCGTATCTCCAATTTCCTCATAATCAAAACGCACTTCTCGCTTTTGGTTTTGATAATGTGTATCAAAATAATTATGAAGTTTGGGGTTCGCAAGGTCTCCTGTGTGTGCATCGCGCATATTCCATCCCTCCCACTCTCAAACCAGTTGTTGAGCTTCTCACCAATGTTAACTTTCAGCAAACCACCATTGCACTAGATGCCCCTCCCGCTAATCAGTTTGAGTTAATTTTTAGTGACTTTTGTGAAACAATCCTAACTCATAATCGCGAAAAAAGAGAAAACCACTATCACAAAATTCTAAATCAAGCAAAAGTACTCGAAGCAATCCGACGTTCTCATCATGAAAAACGTTCTATTCGTATGGAGGAAATTAACTAATGTCACGCACAATTTTGATTACAGGTGGTGCTGGTTTTATTGGTAGTAACTTCATCCGATATTACTTACACCATCATCCTGAAGATAAAGTCATTAACGTTGACAAATTAACCTATTGCGGCAACCTTGAAAATCTTAAAGATCTCGAGCACCATCCTCATTACCAGTTTGTTCAAGCTGATATCTGTGAAGAGCATGCAATTACCAGCATTATGGAAAAAGTTGATGCAGTTATCCATTTTGCCGCTGAAAGCCATGTAGATAATTCAATTAAAGAACCATTTGTCTTTTCCAAAACCAATGTTATTGGAACTCATGTACTTCTTGAAGCCGCTCGAAAAAGCAAAGTCCAGCGATTTCTTCATATCTCAACGGACGAAGTATATGGTAGCATAAAAGAGGGATCATTTAAAGAAACGGATCGGATGAATCCAAGTTCTCCTTATAGCTCCTCTAAAGCAGGTGCGGAACTTCTTGCCAAGTCCTATCACACAACCTACGGGCTTCCTGTATCGATTGTTCGTTGCTCAAATGCATTTGGACCGCATCAATATCCCGAGAAAGTTATTCCCCTTTTTGTTACAAATCTTCTCGAAAACAAGAAAGTCCCTCTCTATGGTGATGGTCTTAACATTCGCGATTGGGTTTATGTTCTGGATTTTTGCTCAGCGGTAGACTTCGTTTTTAATCTACCCCAGTGCGAGGGAGAAATCTTTAACGTACCGGGTAACTGTTCAATTACTAATTATGATCTAACACATCAAATCTTGGCACTTCTTGGAAAAGACGATTCATCTATCCAACCTGTTGCCGATCGACTTGGTCATGACCGACGGTATAGTGTTGATGGAAGTAAGCTCATGTCCAAGGGGTGGAAATCGAATCATGAATTTAATCAAGCGTTAAAAACGACTGTTGAATGGTATAAAAATAATCCTCAATGGTGGAGAAAATTGAAGAAATAATTCAACGTGCTACTATGGAAAAATTTACTTTAGAACAAGTCAAATCAGCAAAAGGCAGCCTCCAAGGATACTTCAATCGTCTTCTACTCGAGCCCATTTTTGATCGCACTACCTGGTTCATTGCCAACTTCACAAGTCTTACTTCCAATCAGATTTCTATTATCGGATTCATCTTCGGTCTTGCTTCCGCCGTATCATTTTACTTTCAATACTTCATTCTTGGTGCAGTACTCTTTGAAATCATGAATCTTTTTGATACATTTGATGGCCGCATAGCCCGTCTTAAAGGCTTTTCCACCAAATGGGGGATGTACGTTGATTCCTACTGCGGATTCTATTTCACCTTTCTCATTGCCCTAGGTCTTATGTCAGGGTTATACACTGCAACAGGGGATATCCTCATCTGGCCATTTGGTTTTGCACTTTATTTCCTCCTTATCATCCATTTTGTCGAAGGCAACGTTACAGGATTCATCATGGGGGGCTCCGAAAAGTACAAAGAAACAGTACAAAAAAAAGAAACGGGATCATTTCTCTCTAAGATTCGCGACTATACCGTTCGAAAAGGATTTCGTGAACCATTCAACATGACTGACAATCAGCATGTCTTATTTGGCGTCGTACCAATTGTCATCGCTTTAGGTGGAATCGCTTCCCTTCCTTACATCTACTGGTTCATGGTCATAGGAATCATTCTTAATTCCCTCATGTGGTTCTATAACTATCGAACGATGCTAAAAATGGACGAGACAAATAAGTAGGGTTTATATCTCAAGTCTGCACAAAATCTCTTTAGCGTATCCGTCTCCCTACGCTAATCATCGTCTCATACACAAACCAATTCGCTTCTTTATATTTTGCTTTTAGTTCCTCGCTATCATGTCCTAAACTAAAAATTTCATTCAGTGCCATAGCCACTGCGGGACTTCGATTTTTGCCTCTCGCACAATGTACTAACAGCGCCTCATGGTTTTCTTTTTGTCCAGAATATTCTCTGATAATTCGCTCTGCTAAACCTTCAGAGAATAAAACATCCTTTATTGATTCTATCCCAGGCCACACATCATCGAATTCATAGGCAACTTTGGTATACAACGGCGAATCTTTTGGCCTATATCGGTCTTTGGGTGGTGTTCGTGGGGACTCAATGGAGATCGCGTACGTCATTGTAGTCGGCTCATAACAGAAAGCTTCTCGTATGCCCATGATCAATAGATCCATAATCCAAAATACTAAACCCCATTTAAATAAGTTCCCGTTCTAAAAACTACATGTATAGCAAAGCGGTATCTAGGCAATCGTGGCCATTATGCGTTGAATTTCCTGCTGCCGCTGCTGGAACGCCTTCTTTTCATCCGAGCTCCAATGAAAATCGGTATTAACAACACCCACTAACTTTCCTTGGCGATACAAAGGCATTCGTTGTGGTTTTCCAATCTCGCTCATCCGCGCTTTTCGTGCTTTCATAAGAGCTCACCTCCCAGTGCAAATAATAGAAATTGACATTTATATACACTGCCTGGACTTGTCCAGTGCGGGAGTGGGTATTAAGCTTAAAATTTCCCACCATTACATTTAAAAACAACTCCTCAAAAAGCATTCTGATGGCCCATCTCATTATTGCTAAAAGTGATGCATACCACCAATATCCTCTAACCGGTTATGATCAATATCTTTTACTATGCGCAACTCTCACCGACGGTTGTTACGACCGAGTGTACTTTGGACGCAAGCTACAAGAAATAATACTGCCTTGTCATGAGCCTTCAGAAACCATTGCTGCGTTTAATGTAGAACGTGAACTCATGATCCATTTTGCCCAAAGAGATAAGGTAGTTTATATCCATGGATTGCCAACAAAGCCATCACTCGAAGATTTATTCTCTCAACAACAAAATATTTCTGTTCATTAAAATATCAAATAATCCCTGCGACAAAACTAATTTCACTTCACTAATTCTACTTCTACTCTCCATGCTGGAAATAGTGATCTCATAAAGTTTGCCTCATAAAGATGCCCGTTTCCAATCCGAATAATCTGATTTACCAAAGGTTCTATAATGTAATTCCAAAAGTACCATCCCTTATAGAATCTAAGTCTTTTCCGGATTTTAGAAAAATACTGTGTATTATACTCGTAGCCTTCATCACTAAAATGACCTTTCACAAAAAAGTCAAATGTTGTATACGCATAGAATCGGCAATGAGTTGGATCCATATATGCAGAATTGCTCGAAAAATGGGGCACATCAACGCGAACCCTGCCACCTTTCTTTACAATCCGAGCCAATTCTTTCATAACCCCTCTTAAGTCTTGAACATGTTCCAAAACCTGATGTGCTTCAATAAGATCAAATTCTTCCGCCTTAAAAGGATAGGGAAACTTTTCCAGGTTATGAACTACATCAACACCAGCAGACCTAACAAGATCCAAATTAACGTAACCCGTCAGAATTCTCCGTCCACAACCAATGTTAAGTTTTTTCATTACTTTCATTATTATAATCCAACCACCAACGCTTTAAAAATCTTGAGGAACTTTCTTTCTATAGAGGATTTTGAAAAGATATTCAAAAGCTTCTTAGAAAACTGTAGAATAAGCTCAACTCTATTGGAATAAGTTATTCTACAGTGTTCTATAATAATCAATAGCTCTTCCATTCCACGTTGAGTATTGCCCATTAATTTGGATCTCAAATCCATTTTTCTGTAGCGGTTCAAGAAGCCCTAAAACCATCTGCTCCAAAAAATTAATCGTTTCTGTATCATAGGGAACTTTTATCTTCCTTCCCAAGAGCCACTCCGCAGCAACTGGGGTTCGGGCAAAGAATTGTAAATCATAATTTCGATCCCGGGTCTCAAAGGAAAAACTACCAAAACTTTCTTTTGATTCATCGAGTGGATCAGTTGGGATACGGTGCTCTGCAAGCCATTGTGTATTAACCCGAATTACTTTATAGGTATCACTACAGGACGTAAGCGTTTTTTTCCAATGCTCATAGCTTTGTTGTAACTCTGTAGCAGCCGGCACATCTTCCCACTCTCTATCGTAATTATCAGCAATGGAAAACGTCTTTCCAAAAATTGTCTGGCCAAGCATTACCCATTCCATAAAATAGATTTTTCCTGAAACTATTGGTATCGATCGTTCTAATAATTCTTGAGAAATAAGTCCACTGACTCTCTTTTCAATAAGCGTACATTGTTCATCATCATTCTCATCAACGCGTACTGAATGTGATACATACCAACTTCTATACTCCTGGGCCATATTCAAATAGCTATATGCTCTCCCAGATTGATCATGAACCCTAAATACTTCGGGCATCTGCTCCCCTCTTATTTGACGCAAAAATTCCATCCCTCTATCCAATGTTAGTGTTGGTATCATAAACCCCATTCCCATTATCAGCTTTAAGTATTTCTGGTCTTAAAATTCTTGTCCCTGGTTCTATTCTTCTGTATCATAACCATTAAAAACCAACCTTACCTCAAAATCTAAAAAAGGTGATTCTCATGAAACAAAAAGTAGGTGTTCTGTTCGTAGGTTTAAACGGTGGAGTAGCATCAACATCCATCATTGCCGCTCTTGCCATTGCCAAAGGGCTCTCCCCACGTTATGGGCTGTATACAGAGACTCTGATGTCCCCTGTTATTGAGGGAAAACTCGATCGACATCACCAAATTCCTATTAAAGATCTTCTTGGACTAGTCGATTTTGATCAGATGGTCTTTGGCGGATGGGATATAGAAAAAAAAGATCTTTACAGTGCATCCAAAGAATGCCGGATCGTATCAGGTGACATCGTCCACCAGCTTCAAGAAGAACTCGCAGCAATAGAATCGTGGCCAGGTATCTTCTCAAAAGAATATATTAAAAATTTGGATCCCAGTAGTACCGGTACAGTTGATGGCAGCTCACTCTATGATCAAGCGCAGCATCTCCGTGGTCATATCAAAGGTTTTCGCGCTAAGCATAATCTTACGAGCATCATCGTCATCAACGTCGCTTCAACAGAAGTTTATCATGAAAAAACAGCGATTCAAGCCACACTCAAAGCATTTGAAGAGGGCCTTCGCAGCAACGACCCCAGTATTGGTCCAGCACAAGTCTACGCCTATGCCTCAATTGCCGAAGGCTGCCCCTACGCTAATTTTACACCAAGTATTGCTGAAGAAATTCCGGCCCTGCGCCTTCTTGCCCATCAAACCAGGTCACCAACCGCCGGCAAAGATGGTAAAACGGGTCAAACTCTCATTAAAACCGCAGTTGCTCCCGTCTTTCGTCTGAAAAATCTTCACGTTGATGGCTGGTTCTCAACTAATATTCTTGGCAATAAAGATGGCCTTGTTCTTGATGATCCCGGAAGTTTAAAATCAAAGATCGTCACAAAATCAAGTGTTCTTGACCAAATCCTTGGCTACAGCCCTTATCACAAAGTCAACATTAACTATTATCCGCCGCGTGGCGATGATAAAGAAGCGTGGGACAACATAGATTTTCAAGGCATCCTTGGCATGCCCATGCAAATAAAAATAAACTTCTTATGCCGTGATTCCATCCTTGCCGCAGGCAACGTTCTTGATCTTGCCCGTCTCCTTGAATACTGCCAGCGCACCGGTGAAACAGGAGTACAAGAGCAACTCAGCTTCTTTTTTAAATCTCCCACCACGAAAGAATTAGGAACACAACCAATCCATGATTTCTTTAAACAAGAAGGTATCTTAAAAGATTGGTTTAGAGAAAAAGTGTATGGGGTTAAGTATGGGTAAATATAATTAGGTATAACTATTATTCTTCTGTTTGTTTCTTATTTTTTATTTCCAAAACCCCATTCCTCTTCACATACCATCCTGCTGCTCCTAAGATAACAAGTCCAGGTATGATCCAAATTGAAGCTTTCACATGCACTCCCACATACCCAAAATAAATCAGTAAAATACCCAACACTGCGGTCATTGCTGAAGCCCCAATCACCGTTCTCTCAAATAGTTCATAGGGCAAATTCAGGCCAATTAAAAACCCTGGAATAACGAGTGCATACAGAATCCCTCCACTTAAGCGTAAAGTATTTCCAAAATTTTCCTTATAGAAAACAAGTTGCATAATCACAACTAAGCCAAGTGCCACAAATCCTAAATACTTTAATTCTTCTTTAATTTCATGATTCATATGTACAGCTCTCTTGTGGTTGTAGAATCTTGATAATAATCACCGCATCATTATTATGAATAATCTTCACGGGAACACCCCGAAAGAATTCCTCCCAATAAGCAGTATGCTCACTTCCATAATTCTGAAAATTAAAAACAATATAATCATACGAGCAAATAGACCTTTCTTGAATGTCGCATTCTTTAATGACATCCGTTGCTGGTGTGAATGAGAAAAATGATTCTCGGTAATAGTTCGTTCCTTCACAAATGGGTGTTATCGGGTATACATCACTAAAATTTCTCGCAGCGATACGCTCGATTGGAACTTTTCGTAGCACTTGGTGAGGAGTTACCGTTTTGAGCTGCCAGAGACCTTTCTCCCATTGTGAACTAGGGTCCACAAACAACACTTTATCTTCTGGTGATATTTGCTCGCCCAAGTTGGTAATTGCTTGCCAATACGAATGCTGAATCAAACTTATAGGTCCTACGCTAATCAACATTGTTCCGATAATTATGATGCCTACAATAACTGATGTCCCTGCAAAAGACCAACTCTGAGTTTCTTCTGATTTGCGTTTCGTAATCTCTTGGATAATAACGTATAAAAATAGTCCAAAAAAGAACGCGAGCATGAGTGGCCACAAAAATCGGAATTGATAAATTCTCCATTGGTTTAAGTACGTTCCAAGTGATACTAAGAATAGCGCTATAAACAGGGCATGGGTCTCTCCATGCTCCTTCCTTTTCACTAAAGTGTATAGTGATAACAGCAAACCTGCAAATATTAACCACCACAGCCATCCAAAATGAGTGTAGTGAACAGTTACCGCTCCGAAATTTCCCGTTTCAATAATATGGTTAAGTCGAATTGGGTCTCCCCCTTCCGCAAGCCACGTCTGGCTAAAAATTACTAGGTAATCAATGGCAAGAACAATACCAACACCACACGCAATTCCTATTCGGACAATTTCATTCCATTTTCGAGCAATTATCTTGACAATCCCCACAAGGCCAAGAACGGGAATAAAATACAGAAATTCCGCTGTATGAGTATAAATCATTCCCCCCACACTAAGTGTCAGTCCAGCAACTTCAAACCAGCGCAGCTGACTTGTCAGAAAATAGCATCCTAAAAACAAGAAAAACATGCCCATAATAAACAGGTGCTGTCCCCAAGTTATACCGGCAGCAAAAGGATAGGTATACACAAGCAGCATAAGGGGAAGTGATACCAGGGCAAGTTTTACATTTATTCTTCTTATAATCATATAAACCAACAGAGAACACAAAATAAGAATAAAACTCAACATTATTTGGTTAACATCATACACTCTAAGACTTGTAAGCGCAGCAAAAGAAGCAATGAAATAATAATACAGCGGCGGCTGGATGGGCGCGACACCCACTTTTCCTTCAACCATAAACGGAGGAGTTTCTACATATCTCCCCGTATCAACAATATACTCCTGATATGCTTCATGCCAATATGCATCTTTTGCAACATAGCCTTGCGGTGAATCATGAACAATTGTGTTCCCAAGAATTTTCCCTGCTCCTAAAAAAAAAGACGTAATGATAAACAAGACTAATACTATCTTTTCGATCTGTTCAATTTTGTGAGAGAATGGATCGGGATTCATTTTTTCCATGCTCGCAACACGTTTATTATGGCGCGGCCAAAATCCTGCGCATCAATTTTGGGTACAAGAACTCCATTCTTGACAACTTCGGGATGTGATCCTACTTTAAACACTACGACTGGTTTTCCACATGCCTGTGCTTCTGCTGCGGGCAAATTAAATCCTTCCCATTGCGTCGCTGACGTGTATACATCACAAGCCCCATAGTATTGAGGAAGTTCTTTATCATCAGCAAAACCAACAAAGATAATATTCTTATCTCCTGCGGCAAGCGCATGCAGCACTTTGGAATACCCTTCAAATGTATGTTTCCCCACAATTAAGAGTTTTGCCTGTGGAAATTCTTTCTGCACCACCCTGAATGCTTTAATCAAGATGTGAATCCCTTTATGGGGAGAAATCCGACCTACATAAAGAAGTGTAGGGTGAGTCAAACCATACATCTTCTTGATTCGCGATCCATCAACTCCCAATTTAAAATGGGCGTTAATTTTGCAATATTCAATTTCGCCATCAACCCCTGTTTCTTTTTTAAGTTCTTCACGTAAAAAGTTGCTAATCGAAGTTGCCGAATCAGCGCCTCTTACTGTAAGCTTAGTCAAAAAAAGAAAGAATCTCATATACATTCGTTCTGCCAATGTAGGAAAAAGCGAAGGGTAGGCGATCCCCATATTATAATAATTATAATGGACTTGGAACTTACGCTGTGCTTTTTTCGCTAAGATCGTCATCGGGTACATATGACAAATAATCTTATCAAACCGCTCAAGCATATTGACGTATCGTTTAACTTTTTTGATATCTAAGAAGAATAACAAGCGATACAATCGTTGCTTCAATGGATCTTTGGGCATCCCCATCATAACTACGTCACATCCCTTGGGCGCAGGAATATCCCCTTCGAATGTAAAAATAGTCACTCGATGTCCTTCTTTCATCAAATCTTTGGCTTGTCTTTCAACAACTCGGTCTGGGCCGCTAAAATAAGAAAATGTAGGGGTAAGAATCGCAATACGGAGCGGTTGTTTGGTTTTAGCCATCCATCTTGTCCACCGTATGGCTTTTATATATTTTGTTAAAGTGGAAGTCTTTTATCCTAACTTAATTCTATCCCAATATAAAAAATAATTACCACTTATGGCCCGGTATATACCAAAGGACTGAAATTTTTGTACAAAATTTCTGCCCTTTGTACGCTCAGAAACAAAGTTTCTGGTGTGCCGGAAACATTGTTTCCGTGCATATACAACGGACAGGATAATTTATACGACTGATTCTGTCCGTTAGTATATATTGATTTTTTCTCGTACCATTACCTAGAAAGTTGCTTATTTCTGGAACTCTGTGTAGTAAAGTTTAAAAGACAAAGTAAAACAGAAAATAGTGGTGGTTTTGAATGAAAACAGCTCTTATTACGGGTATAACTGGCCAAGATGGTAGTTATCTAGCCGAATTCCTCATTAAAAAAGGATACAAAGTCTACGGTTTAGTTCGCAGACTCAGTACTCCTAATTATTGGCGCTTTAATCACATTCTTGATAAAGTGATTCTCATCGAAGGTGATCTGCGTGATCAATCATCACTAAATCA
>CAYIEX010000063.1:0-10132 GCA_964362485.1 uncultured Methanosarcinales archaeon
AGGTTTTTTCATCAGGATATTGGCACTCGTCGCGGTGCTGCATTTCTGTTATTTGCACATTGAGGAGATAATCTGAATCACGACGTTCAAAAATGGATGAGAACTGTGACATGTCAGGTTCTGCCGGATCATCGATACTCGCAAATACTGCCCAGCCGATGCGATATCCTTGTTCGCGGTACTCGTCGAGAAGATGATTGATCAAATGAGAGCGTTGGCGATAGGTATCTTGATTAAGTTTCAGAGCACGAGTATAAAAATTGCCCCAAACACGAAGAGCAGCGCGCCCATCTTCTTCAACAAAATAATTGATAGGATAGAGCATGAGAACGGATTTAGGGGTAGCATGAGATGGAGTTGAAGGCGAGGAGGCTGGCTCAGATTTCATGGCATGACTTCCTCAATTCCTTCATGCACTATTTTGAATAGGATTTCACTCCCTTCAGGCAAGGAACGATGCTTGCGGAGTATAAGTCTGCGGCATTTGGCAAGCCCCTGGATTTCTAAAAGACACTTGCTGCCGTATCGGAGAAGGTCGCCACCCACCATTTTAACTTTATCGCGGTTATCAAAATCAGCATAGACTTGGGTGGTGATGAGGACGGGAATTTTCTTTCGGCGGGTTATTTCAACAAGCGCAGCGATTTGTTTTCCGAGAGCAGAATTAACTTCGTACACTTCTTCATTTCGTCCAAGCTCTAAGCGATAAAGCATAGAGATAGAGTCAACGATGATGAGGCCAAGATTGTCTGGAAGGGAATCACGAAGTTTTTCAAAGATCTCTTTTTGTTCACTAAAATTGATGGGGCTAATGAAAAGTATCCGATCGAGAACTTGCTCCCACTGTGGTGTCATCTGTTTGATGCGCTCCACAGCTATTCCGCCTTCTGTGTCTAAAAACAAAACTCGTTTGCCGGATTCGGCGATTCTGACAGCACCAAGAAGGCACAGGTTGGTTTTACCAGAACCGGATGGACCATAAAGAGTTGTAACAACGTCATGATCATAGCCTCCGGCAAGGAAGCGATCTAAAAAGAGAGCACCAGTACTTACTTTGGACATATTTTTGTGGGAATAACGAGACTATAAAAAAGTATGGCTTGTGAAGTTGCCGATCTTTAATCTTTATTTAATTATTATTTGTCCAGGAAATGAAAATAGAAGATGAGAATAGGAAATCAAGGATGCAAGCACATTTATAAGTTATTAAGCATTTCCTACCCCTCAATGGAAAGGAAGTATAAACTGTGGTTGATGGCTATAGTTTTTGTTACATTGATTACTCGCCTAGTAATTGCGTTTACAATTCCTAATTTTACGTATGATTCCTATTTCCATCTAAAACATATTGAACATATCGCAGAGGACGGATTTCCCCAATTTTATGATGAGCTCTCATATGGAGGGAGAGAACTGCGGTTTCTTCCACTCTTTCACTATACCATTGCCACATTTTCATTTTTTGGAGAATTAGATCTCGCGGCCAAGATTATGTCTAATGTTTTGATGTCACTACTTGTGATTATAGTGTTTATGGTTGCGCGAAAAGTAACGGAGAATGATGAAGCTGCTCTTTTTTCAGCATTTATTGCAGGGTTTTTACCTGCATTGTTCATTCCAAATCATGTTGGTGTTGATACACTTTTTTTCCCATTGATTTTTTTGGCAATCTACTCTTTTTTGAATTTGGAAAAACCATTTCATGTTTATCTGTACATCGCATTGTTTTTACTCTTGTGTTTTACAACATCGGCAACTTTTCTTTTGGTGATGGGATTTGGGATCTACCTTCTTCTTGCGGCAATTGAAGAGAAGAAAGTTAACCGTACTCAATTGGAAGTGATTATTTTTTCCCTCTTCTTTTTTATTTGGACACAGTTCTTATTTTTTAAAGAGGTCCTGTTACGAGAAGGCGTTTCGTTTGTATGGCAAAATGTGCCGGGACAAATAATTGCGAACTATTTTCCCGAGATTAGCATTCCCGTTGCTATATTGCTGGTGAGTATTATTCCTTTTCTTGCGGGAATTTACGTGGTGTATAAATCATTATTCCAGCTTACAACACGCCGCTCGATTCTCCTTATTAGCCTGGTTATTTCAACAACACTTCTTGCGTGGTTCCGATTAATTCCATTTCGAACGTCCCTTGCCTTTTTTGGCATAATATTATCTATACTGTTTGCTGTTTTCTACACAGACCTACTTGCGTTTTTCCGTAAAACAAAATTCCATCATCACGAGGGTACAATTAAGTTTGTACTTTCTGCGGTACTTGTGATTACTATCCTTCCCCTCACTATCGCTGCGGCATACCAACAAGAGACACCCACAGTTGAAGAAGTTGAGGCATTTTTGTGGTTGCGAGACAATACGCCGGAAGAAAGTGGAGTACTAAGTCTGCTTGAGGAAGGGGATATGGTTAATTATTATAGCAAACGCCGCAATTTAATGGATGAACAGTTTGCGCTTGAAAACTCAGAACGTCGGTTTAATGACCTTAATACTTTGTATAAAACGGCGTTTCAAGCACAGGCAATTGGCTTACTGGATCATTATGATTTAAATTATTTAGTGCTGACACCACGTGCAAAGGAAAAATATGAGATATTTGATTTTACCTACCGCGATCAGGAATGTTTTGATCGAGTTTATAAGAATGAAACGAGAATCTACAAAGTACGATGTACGTTGCAAACAACCTAATGGTTTCTAAAATGAACTCACAGGTTCATTTTATGATACACCTGAATGGTTGACAATATACGGCACATGCCAAAATAAGGAACGATGCATATGGCAGAAACACCACACCTACTCAAAAATAATTTTATCGGACAAGGGGATAGAATTGTAAAACATATTATTGATTATGCCCAACTCTACTTCATTCTATTTCTTACTTTAATTATTGGAGCAGTGTTTTTATTTCGGTATCTGCAAGGAAACCCCGTTATATTTGGCCAAGAAAGTTATTATTTACTCTCTTTTTTCGAACAATTTTTCCCCGTTTCTTCGAAGGTACTACGACTTGGTCTTTTCGGGTTGAATTTTATTATCTCAATGGTGAGTATAGTCTTGGGTTACTCACTTACTCGCAAACTTAAATGGGACCGTTACCTCCAATTCTTTTTTATGGGATTTATCGTTGTATCCCCCGCATTTATGTATATAACAAGTTCAATTTCACATTTTTCGCTTACCCTTTGCTTACTATTAGTCAGTCTTTTTTTAGTACAGTCACAGAGGGAAATAGTGAGACTTGGTGCAGCATTGCCTCTCATCGCGATTGCAACTTTTGATGCATTGAGTGCATTTATAGGGATATTAACACTCATTCTTTTCTACCCTTATTCACGCAAGGAACGAACATTTATGGTTTTATCGGGAGGACTTCTGGTTGTTACAATTGTTCTTTGGTTTATCACGACCCCACTCACGCAATCCATTATTCCCTACCCAATAAAAAGTGTATCCCAGATTAGTTCGGATTTAGGAAGTTATTCTGGTGTGAGCTTATTTTTATTACTTCTTTCTTTTTTGGGTCTTCTTTTTTGGGACAAAAATTACTGGAAGGTTCTTGCAATTCTCTTACTGGTCTCGCTAACGTTTCTGTTTAATCCAACATTTATCATTTTTATTGCGATCATTGTAAGTTATTTGGCAGCACGAGGAGTCGTGATGATATTTGATCGTAAGTGGACACTTGAAGCACTCAAAGGATTTACCCTTCTATTAATTGGATTGGGTTTACTTTTTTCTACCTTGACTTACACTCAGCGATTAATTGAAGTTAGTCCGACACAGGAAGAATATTACGCTCTTACATTTATTAAAGCAAATACTGATGAAAATGCAATTGTCTTTACTGACCCTAATCAAGCAGTGTATGTTACCTATTTTGCCACGCGAACACCATATGTTTTAACATCAACAATTCAAGAAAAAGAAGCGGAATACCAAGCAATTACCAAGGCAGGATACATTGGTCAGCTTTTTCCATTACTAGAACAAAATTCAATTAGCATTATATATATTACACCCTCTATGAAAGAGCATCTGGGCTCGGAGCAAGGCATTTTGTTCCTTCTTAAAAACGAAAGGTTTAAAATGCTCTATTCACTCGATAACACCGAGGTGTGGCTTTTTAGTAGTAGTGAATAGAAGAATTATGCTAAGGGATGGACAATGAATCTTTTTATTGACATTATTTTATGGATAGCGTACTTGGTCTCACTTTATTTCTCCGTGTTTCTACTTCTTGTTTATCTTGATAAGAAAAATTATTTCGATTCTCAAGAAACATCGCAAAAACTGGATAAAACACCTTATGTGTCAATCCTCGTTCCAGCATATAATGAGGAAAAGACGATTGCTAGAACATTAGAGTCTATTTTTAATTTGGATTATCCACAAGATCGTATGGAAGTGATAGTTATTAATGATGGATCCAAAGATAAAACTGAGGAGGTAATTCGAAAATTTACCCAGGGTCGCAACAATCTCCGTGTTCTGTCACACGCCAATTGTGGAAAAGCCGCTTCTCTCAATAAAGCAATTGCGCTTGCATCAGGTGAATTCTTTGCTTGTTTAGACGCCGATTCGTTTGTTGATTCTAGGACGTTGCGTAAAATGCTGCATTTATATTATAAAGAGAATGATGAGAGGATTGCAGTGATCACCCCTGCCATGAAAGTTTTTGAACCAAAGAATCTACTCCAAAAGGTACAATGGCTGGAGTACTTAGTTGTAATCCTTATTAGCAGAGTTTCAAGTGAGATGGATTCTCTCTATGTTGCCCCAGGACCATTTTCGCTCTATCGAATGTCAATAATTAAAGCGATTGGAGGGTTTGATGCTACGAATATTACGGAGGATCAGGAAATTGCGTATCGCTTGCAAAAGCACCATTATCGGATTAAGCAATGTCACGATGGCTATGTCTATACAACGACGCCAAGAACGCTGAGCCCATTTTACCGTCAACGGAAGCGCTGGTATCTTGGAAGTATGATCTGCGTTAAACAGTACAAGGACTTAATTGCTAATAAAAAATACGGAGATTTTGGGATGATGCAAATGATTAAAAACGTTGTTGGCTACCTGCTCGCGGGAGTTGGCATTATCCTGGCATTGTATATATTTATCCGCCCGATGTGGGATTATCTTAAGACGCTCTATTTAGTTCATTTTAATATTTGGCCTTATATTACTGCTCTTAAAATAAAAATAACATTCTTTACGTTTTTAGTGGCAGACTTCAGAAAAGGATTTGTGTTATTATTTTTAATGCTGATAGGTTATTTTCTATTTTATGCTGCTCACCGTAATGCTCAGGAGAAAATGACTCGATTTGGACTCGTTCCGCTCATTCCATATTTTATGTTTTATTATACAATTAAAGGACTCATCCTTCTAGTTTGTTTTGTTGAGTTTGCACGAGGGAAAAAAATACAATGGTAGAAAAAGAAAAAAAAGAGGATTTTCGCAAGATCAGTAAAGATAAATATATCATAGCGGGTATAATTACATTCTTAATTTTTAGCTTGGGCCTCACGTTAGGATTTATCATTGAAGATCACAGGTATAATTTAGTTGAGGAGATTAATATGGAGCAAGAGGTGCGCTACTCCAGCGTTCAAATGCAGTACCTATACCTCACCAGTTCAAGTGCATATAATAATTGTCCGGTTCTTTCCACTACCCTTAAAGAAACGATTAAGGACCTTTCTGATTCTCTTAGTGAAGTAATAGCTTTTGAGGAAGAAAAAGAAACTCCGGATAAACGAAGAGAAATTATTATGCGCCGCTATATTTTAGATAATTTGCGGTATTGGCTCCTTGCTACGCAGAGTAAAGAACGCTGTGATTTAGATATTGTACCTATTGTATATTTTTATGCAACAGACTGTCCTTCGTGTCCAACTCAAGGTACGATTTTATCATATTATAAAAAAGTTTTCGGTGAGAAAGTCCTTATATTTCCCATCAATCTTGATTTTCGTGAGCAAGAACCGATGATTCAAATAATGATGCAACAATTTAACGTGACACGATATCCTACCCTTGTTATTGATGAGGTGCGATATGAGGGAGTACTTCGCGATGAAGAATTAGGCCGTATTATTTGTGCTTCACTCAAAGACCCGGATAGTGAGGTTTGCCTGCAACCATGAATTCGTCATGGGTAAGAGCGGTGTATCGCTCTCCCTTGTTTTGGATCTTAGGTTTGTCCTTTGCTGTTAGAGTACTTTATATGTCTTTTAATCCACCACTGTGGTGGGATGCTCATGTCTATGTTGGAATGGGAAAGTACATCTTCTCTGGAGGTGAACAGGGCATTTGGGAGGTATTTCGACCACTGGTGTATCCATTCATCTTAGGGTTGTGGTGGAAAATTGGATTTAATCCGATTATTGCTGGAAAAGCAATGGATTTAATCTTCTCGCTCGTTGATATTGCTCTTGTCTATGCTATTGCGTCCACATTATTTAATAGGCGAGTGGCGATTGCTAGTTCTATTCTTTTTAGTTTTACGGGAATCTTCCTTATGTTCTCTGGATTTGTATTAACAGAACCGCTTGCAATTATGTTAAGCCTATTTGCGCTCTATTTTTTTATCCAGAAAAGATCTTTATTTCTTGTTGGACTATTTTGTGGTCTTGCTTTCTTGACTAAATTTCCACAGGCTATTTTTACCGTAGGTATTGGTATTGCTCTTCTTGCTGAAGCTCGATTATTGAAGGAGAAAATAAAGAATATCATATTTCTTACTTTGGGGTTCTGTACCGTGTCCCTTCCCTATTTTATATTTAACTCTCTTTACTATGGAGACGCCCTCATGCCTTTACGTGAAGGATCATTGATTGTTACAACATACACGTGGCTTTATGAAAGTAGTTGGTACTATTATATTATCGAATTTTTTGGAGAAAATTTACTCTACATTTTCTCTCTGCTAGGTTTCTATATGATAATTAAAGAGCGGCGGTACCAGGAGAGGGGTATTCTTGTGTTATTGATTATCCCTTTGTTATTATTTCTGTACTTTGAAACAGTTCCACGCAAAGAACTGCGATATTTAGTGACGCTCGTCCCAATGCTTGCAATTGTAAGTGGCTATGGTATAATGAGAGTTTATGATTTGTGTGCCAAGTCTGCAAAACCAGTACTAAAACCGTTTGCGTTTGTAATCTTGTGTTCATTTATTCTGATATCTCCCCTGCCGTTCTCCTTGCACTTTGAGAGACCGCCATCATTTGAAGTGGAGATTAACACACTTGTTGAACAGTACGACATTCGTGGCATGATCCTTACGAGTGATCCTGCGTTTGTTTCGTTTTTGCCGAATCGAGTAACTACATTGAGCGGAATGGAATTTGCCCAGGCAGTATATGACTGGAAAAAAGAAGAGTATGAGCTCCTTTTTGTTAATGATTGTGACTTGCTCTGTCCGCTTCAAAATCAATCATGCTTACAACGTAGGGACATACTTTTTGCACAATTTTGGATGGATAATACAGAAATGTTTAAGAAACAGTTTAGGAACTGTACTTATACAATATATCTACCCCACAGGAGAAGTGACTATGATTAAAGACTATGTGCAACTAATACGTGTACGGCAGTGGTACAAAAACTGGGTTATTTTTCTTGCACTTTTTTTTGTAGGACAACTTTTTTTATTTTCTGACCTTATGCTTACAATTGCCGGGTTTTTTGCTCTAGCATTAGTTTCATCTGCAAATTATATCATCAATGATTTAGTTGATAGGGACAAAGATAGACATCACCCTGAAAAGAAAAACAGACCACTTGCAGCGGGACGTGTTAGTACTATCGAAGCTATCGCCATTTGTGCGGTGTTACTTGGCGGGGGCGCTTGGTTAGCGTGGTACTTGCATCCTTCTTTTTTAATTATTGTAGCCTTGCTTTTTGCGTTAAGTCAAGTATATAATTTTTTGCTGAAGGAGATTATTTTTGCTGATATTCTCACGATTGCCTCTTTATTTGTTTTACGAGCTGTCGCTGGTGCAGTGCTTTTGCAAGTGAAAATTTCGCCATGGCTCATCTTATGTCCATTTTTCTTGTCGCTCTTTTTATCGGTTGGAAAAAGACATGCAGATGTATTATTATTGCAAGAAAATGCTGGACAAACTCGCAAAGTGCTGGTGGATTATAATCATGGGATTACAAGCGCGCTTATGATCATTTCAACAACGTTATTGATTATTTCATATGCGCTGTATTCATTTCTAAGCGATCACAACAATCTTTTATTTACACTTCCGTTTGCATTGTTTGTGATATTTCGCTATTTCTCATTAGTCTACAGAGGATCATCCATTGCTCGACACCCTGAGCAGGCATTTTTTGATCTCCCAATCGTGGTTGGAGCACTGTTGTGGGGGCTTCTGACTTTTGTGATCCTTTACTTTCCTCAAATTAATTTAGAAATATTGTTTTAAGAAGGGTTGATAACCTCGAAGCTCTCGTAGCACTTCTTCAATAGCTTTGCGACAATTATCTCTTTTTTCTTGGGTTTCAAGAGGAAAGGAGGGAGGGGGGGTCTGCTCCAGCTTTTTAAGAAAGCAGTTAATACGATCATGATCAGGTTGATTTGCAGCCGCACCAGGCTTTCCAAGAAAAACATCAAGTGTTGCTTTTCTGGCATGATGATATTCGTGGGCAGAACGCAAGGCAAAAAGATCAAGGTGACCATAAAGCTGAAAGATATCGTAATCCACAAGACCTTGGGCTATGATCAGATCGGTAGGGGTTTCTTTTTTCCAGAATAAAATTCCCGTTACCCAGGATGGACATTGGTATTGCGAATTGCGGAGTGAATCATACATAGCATATAACTGGGGAGCATCCCTATTCACACCACTTTTTGTGTTACGAGCACCGGTTATAAGAGCGTGGGTATAGGTTAATAGTTCGGATGAGTGAGGGTCAACTTCTCTTCTGGTGAGATCTTGTAGTGGTACACTTGATTTTGATCCGTCTTGTATCGATCCATCGGTAAGTAACATACATCGAAGGGTTTAGGTTTATTTTATAAGCCTTTTTGGATTTAAAAGAAAAATTTAACTATAGCTAAGATTCCCTGTTTCCACGGAACACGATGCGAAACCCCTGTTTTTTGCTCATATTCTTTATAGTGAGCCAAGTACCATTCGTAATTTCTAATCAGTGCTTGCTTATTAGAGTAGAGTGGGTTCCAACCGAGTTTCTTCTCTGCTTTTTCAATGGAAACGAATGAGTCTTCGGGCGCCGTCTCGTACACCCATTTGTAGAGCGGGGAGAGATGTAGAAGTTCAAGAAAGCGTAGAAGGAGGATAAGGGGCTTGGCAGGAATTCCGATAATCTTTTTTCCAAAACCAGCGTACTTAAGAACCGCACCAAAGTCTTCCCTCATGGTGGTATACTCTTTTGCTCCAATATTGAAAACGTCGTTGGTCAGATTTTTTGGTTTTGTGGCACAACGATAAATTGCATCACATAAGTCATCAACATCAAGGAGCTGATAACGATTTTTTCCATTCCCTACAATTGGGATGTTCTTACCGGAGCGGATCCAATCATAATAAATCGCAAGGACGCCTAGACGCTCCGGCCCAACAAATGATTTGGGGCGAAGAATGGAAACACAAAGTCCTTTTTGCCGATATTCTCCACACATTTTCTCGGCGCGTACTTTGGAGATTCCATAAGGACCAACCCCATGCAATTTGTCATGTTCGTAAAGAGGATGGTGATCAGGGATACCATACACTGCAGTTGATGAGATGTGAATGAAGCGATCAACTTTATGCTTTAAAGAAGCTTCAAGAAGGTTCCTTGTCCCACCAATATCGGTAGAAAAAATATCTCTTGTGGTATAGAGTGGAAGGGCAGCGGCGGTGTGAATGATAACATCGACACCGACCATTGCTTTATCCACTACTTCTTTGTTGCGAATATCTCCATTTATTACTTCTACTTTGCGAGTCATATCCGGATAATCAAAGGGGGCAATATCTAAGATGACGACGTTGTGATTTCTTTTAATGAGATATCGGGCAAGGTTTATTCCAAGAAAACCTGCACCACCAGTAATGAGGAATGTCTTTTTATTTTTGGATGATTCTTT
>CAYIEX010000064.1:0-10079 GCA_964362485.1 uncultured Methanosarcinales archaeon
ATTAGTAAGCTAAAAGAGTTAGGCTATACCTTATCAAAAAATGAGTTTGAGGATTTTGTATCCGTCAATGACCCCCCCTTAAATAAAGCAAGAAGCTTCTCGACACCATTTGAAAACACTGCGTTAAACGTACCAAATGATGAAATATTCTGTAAAGTAGGAACTATCCCTTTGGATGAACTACTTACAAATGCCAAGAATCTCTTCACTATGAAAAGTGATAAACATGCTCGCTTCTTAACAGCGGAGTACGTGCTTCGTAATTTTACAATTATTACTGATATACGCACTGATGGTATTAAAGCATATGACCTCAGTACTAACTATTTCAGAAACGTTGGGCCAGAGATGATAAAACAATTTCTCACGGAGAAAATCAGTGTGCACAACACAAAAAGGACATCGGAAGAGATCCTGCATCTTATTCGAACAAGAACCTACAAGGATGATAATGTCTTGGAAAGTGTGCAGCCCCTTAATCTAATCCCCTTCAAGAATGGCATACTTGATCTCGAGACTTTGCAATTATTACCTCACAGTCCTCGTTATCTCTTCGACTTTCAAATCCCTTTAGTGTATGATCCTAAAGCGGAATGTCCTAAGATCTTAGAGTTCTTTAATGAGTTAGTTAGCAGCGATGATGTTGCATTATTAATTGACATTTTTGCATTATCGTTGTATCGCAGAAATCATATTGAGAAATTTTTTGTATTGACGGGCAACGGATCAAACGGAAAATCAAAATTTTTATCACTACTTATTACATTTATTGGAGAAGAGAACGTATCTTCTATAACTTTAAATCAGCTAACAAATGATAAGTTTGCAGTTGCACGAACCTATAAAAAACTTATTAACATTGGTGCTGATATTGGAGGAGCGCCGGTTACGGATACAAGCATTTTAAAAAGTGCAAGCAGCACCGATCGAATATCTGGTCAATTTAAGTTCGGCAATATATTCGAGTTTGTTCCAACGGCAACGTTAATATTTTCGGCGAATACACCTCCTATCTTTAAGGATGACACTGATGGGATGTATCGAAGGCCAGAGTTAATTCTCTTTCCCAATCAATTTGGAAATGACAAGGACCGTGAAGAAAACCCCGATTGTAAGAAAGCTGACCCCAACATACTGCAAAAAATCACCACCCAAAATGAGCTTTCCGGACTATTAAACTTTGTAATTAGAAATTTGAAGAATATTTTGAATAAAGGCCAGTTAAGTGTAGTTAAGAGCTCCAAAGAGTTACGAAACGAATATATCGGTCGTGCCAACAATGTTCAAGCTTTTGTTGAAAAGTACTGCGAGGAAGCAGAATATCTGCCAGTAGATAGGGCGGAGGGCGAGATTATTCCAGCACAAGGGTTTCTAACTATCAAACAGTTGTATCCTATCTACGTAAATTTTTGTGGAAGTAATCGAACCATTACTAAAAGCAGAGACGGCTTTGCAAAAGCGTTGAAGAAGCTACAATCTTGGAATTTAGAGTTTGGCCTGAAGGATGAGTTGGAAGGTGTTAAGGAACGTTCTATAAGAGGGATACGATTAAAAAAATTAGGACTGAACCCGCCTAACCCAACAAACCACGCTAACCCAGCTATTCTTCCTTTAATTTTTACTAGAGAGAAGGAAAATAAGGAAGGAAATGGTGGGTTAGGTGGGTTACCTGGTTCAGATGGGTTTCCTGACCCTGCAGCATTCGAGATGGAATTGATTGACAATAAAAGGGAGTATGTTTTTCCTGATTTGATGGATACTACAAATTCAGTCCTGTTCACTAAAGTTACCAAAGCATATCATCTTTGTAAAAGATGTTCTACGGACCCATGTGAATTTATTGATCGTTCTGGCCATTACTATTGTTCAGCCTGTGTAAAAGAATATTGCGGTGTTTTGATATGAAACAATCGATTGTAATGTGCCTATCAATCGGTGGGTAAAAAGAGAGTAATGAAAGATGATACCTAACTACCAAGAAACAAAGAAATGTCACATAAGCTTCACAACAAAAGGCATAGAACCCGATGCAGAGATTTGTAATTGGTGCTCACTCGAATTAGAATCATCATTAAGGTTTGAACAATGAATCATAAACTTACAGACACAAGGAATGGAGCGGGCGGGATTCTCCGTCCTCAAATAAGCAGTAGCCACAATATTGTTTCAGCCCGCTCCCCTTCTACTCTCCAACAATTAGCTTACCGACAATTGGGATTATCTTTTGCAGTTGTGACCCATTCATTAAACATTATACCCTTTATCCTTCCTTTATCATATTCTTTCATTGAGATATTTCAAAATTACGGAGGTAAAAAAGAATGGATCAACACTATAACCCAGCAACAAAACCAGAAGAGCCAAAATGGAAAACAACAATAAGACAGATCGGCTTGATCGTGGTTGTCCTAATACTAGTTGCAATTATGACATGGTTTTTCACAGCGACTGCTGATATTGGCGGGAAGATATGAGACGCATAAAACAATGGATTCTGGAACCAGGATCAGCATGGAAAGAGTCAATACAATTAATCCTAATTCGATGTGTACTATGGTTGATGTTAGCAATGATTGCTGCTATAATTTACGCAACGGTGATGGTGATTCGATGACCCTAGCCCAAAGGAAATGTAACATTTGCAAAGGGATATTACAATCATTCGAGCAAGTGATTTGCGGATGGTGTAAACTAGAACAAGAAGCATCAGCACAACATAAACCGAGGAGATGAAACGATGGAACACAATACAGATTATATTTTTGTCGAGAGGACAGGAGGCGGGTTGAATCCCTCCACAAATTACGATCAGCGTAATGGTTTCACTCTGCAAGCCCGCCTCCCCTCGATCCGACAATCTTTAAGGTCCATTCCTGGTTCTGTTGCTTTTCTGTGCTTATCAATCACGTGCTATAAAAAAGAATGTGGCGGCCCATCTAAAGATAGTGAGCTACTATTATTCGTGGTTGCACGGCCGAAGTATTCCCCAGCAGAAGACGAGTGTCCGATTCTAGAAGAGAAGTGGACACGTGGAGGAGGCTTCAATGATTAATCAAGATCAAGTTGTCATTGAGAATAGTACCCAAGAGTTAATTGTGTCTACAAAAATATCCAAAGGGGACAAGTATCTCCCTGCCGATATACTCCTTAAGATTTACAACTCCTGTGATGACATTCGCGATAAAAGCTACCTCATGTTTCATGCAGAAGTTGGCCTACGGGTCTCTGATATTGTTGGTCAAAAAAAAAGGGTTAAAGGCAATGAGAGGAAGCGCTCAACAGAACGAGAGCTGGGGTTAGAAGTTGTGAACATCGAGTGGCAGAATCTTCGTGCGAGAGTTTATGATCACAAGAAGGACAAATGGCGATTCGTATACTTCCCGGACAAAGTCAAAGCTCAACTTCTTCAGTACATAAAATGGCGCCAGGCTAATGGAATTGTTCATCGTCAACTCTTTCCATTTAGTGAAAAGACGTGCAATCGGATCTTAAAAAAATGGTGTCGCAGGGTTGGTTTTCAATATGCTGCGAGCATCGGGTCACACTGGTTGAGGCATACTTTTATACGACTCAGTCGTAAAGCAGGTCGAGATATTAAAGCAGTTCAACAAAACACAGGGGATACTGTCAAGACATTGTTAGAGTGGTATTCCGACTTGTCGATGGAAGACATGCGAGATGAAATTGAGGGGAAGCCTATAGTGAAGGCTTAAATTTAAAGGCTGGACAAGTCAAAACGCGTGAAACTTGCAATAAGAAAGGGGGAATAACAAATGCCAAAAAGAATACGAAATGAAACAGGATTTATCAAGTACATGACGAAAGATGAATTTAATCTTTTGCTGACTGGACTGGAACGGTGGGAACTCAACTATCGTGTAATATTGCACATCATGTTTTATATGGGGTTGCGTATTGGTGAAGTTGTACCATTACGATATACTGATATAATCGGTGATTACCATACTCTCCGCGTTGACATTGAGAAAGGTGGTGGTATAAGAGAACGCATCATCCCTGATATTGTCAAACGAGAACTGGAAGTCTATATCTTTACACAAAAACTATTTCGCACGAGTAACTATCTTTTCGAACCTCGTGCCAGTTCGGGAAGCAAGAATCCTCATCTGCAAGCCAGCTCGATGGCATGGAAGATATGTGTTGCGCGTAAGAAATTAGGCCTTAATGATGTATACTTCATCCGAAAAGATGGTGTAAAACTTCATCGTATCAGTGCGCATACATGCCGTCATTGGTTTATTTCGCAGGTCTATGAGAAAACAAAAGATCCAATTTTAACTCAACGGATCATCGGTCACAAAAACCTTCACACCACGGGACGATACATTTATCTTGACAAGTTAAGGGAAGCGGAGAAAGAAGTTGTGAATTTACTATAAACAACATAAGGAAATTAGGATGATTATGTTACGATCCTAGAGGTGAATAATGGATTGGCTGCAATACAATTATGAAGCTTCAGTACGGCAACAAGAAGAGCAGGATCGTATGGAAACGATTCTCACTCGGGTTAAAAAAAAGGATGGCAAGCTTTACCTTTTGGTTCCACATCAACCACTGGATGAGCTGGGATTGCGGGAAGGCAATGACGTATGGGTTATGATCAGTAAGTATGCAAAACCAGATTCAAAAGCAGAATTTATGTTTGAAAAGATAATATTGGGAGTTGAAAAAGGCGAATTTTCCGAGGAAGTTACGAGGAATTTTTGGGGTTATTTGATTCTAAGTACGGGCCTGAACTCTGCTCTATCCAGTGACCAAAATAACAACGCGATGGAAAGAATGAGACAAGACTACGTCACAATAAGAGACTGGTTGGATAAGAATGGTATCGATTTAATTTTCGAAGGTGAAATGGCAGCAATATTCAAAACATGCTTAGAGCGAGGTCTTACCCATTCAGACCTCTCAGACTATTTCCGAGTGTTACTTCGGTGGTTTGTTGAGGGAAAGAAGAAGGATCTTCTCGAATATTTTGATGACAAGGAGAAGTGGACGAAGAACCTTAAGATTATCTTAGAGTGCTGTAGTGAGGTCAAGAATGGAACATTCACAGAGGATGATCTTATGTAAGGAGTTTAACGACATTCAGTTTCGGCACTGACTTGTTAATTCCAATTATGGGCCAAGTTCGTCTTTACGAGCTTTGAGAAATACTTTTATTTTGTTTGTTTCTTTCATTTTTCTTATCAATATATAGAGGCATGTGATTATTACTGTTGTTATGATGAATGTTGCATAGGTGTAGTGTAGTAAGGGATCATGCCTATTAACCATGATTAAAATTAGTATCGGGAAAAAATTAGATAAAATAAAACTAAGGTGCGCAATTTTCCTTGTTTCTAAAGAGGCTATAAGGGTTATAAATAATGCGAATGCTTGCATTATTGCAAGTGTAGAAGCCATATTGGCATCTAGCATAAATTGTAAATAAACCCACCTAAGCAAGAATAATACCGGCATTATTATTAAAAAAGTGTAGATAATAGATTTGGCTGTGAGTACTAAAGATTTTCTTGTAAGCACAAATTTCTTAATATCTTCTTCAAGGTACTTCAAGAAAAGATAAGCTATAAAAGATGTAGCTATGAGTAGAATCCAAATAGTTATTTGTTTAAAATTTTTTGGATTGTCATTGATTAACAAAAAATAGGTCACATATACTGCAAAAGCGGAGGCAAAAAAAGAGATGATATTTGCGGGTAATGTCCTCGTTAGAAGTTCTTTTCGTTGTTCCTTATCTGTCCTAATCCAGGCTGTTACAGTAAAAAATAGGATAATTAAACCTAACGCGACAGGTATTAACGGGTCACTCTCAATTGATTCTAAGGGTGATTGATTAGGATTATTCTGTACAAAATAGACTAGTATTGAGATTATTATTAATGCAATAAAACTTAATTGGAGAGTAGCATGCCGGGCCATTTTTTCTTTATCTCCAGGTTCAAACATGTTTATCTTGACACAGGTATTGCTTTAAATAATCTATCTTAAAATTGCGCAAAGCATAATAATCAGTCTAAGTGGAAACAGTTTTTAATGAAAGATAGAATGTACAAGAATCCCCTAGAATTAATGACAATTGGATTTATAGGCTGCTTGACTTATTTTTATCGAGCTAAGAAGTGATGGTTTGGTAAGTGAATATTCCTAAATTTAGAAGAATTACAAACTAATCATTTCAACTTGCTCAGGATCAATTATCACCGCTTTTGCTTTAGGTTCTTTAACAACCGTAAACATCTTTCGAACCGATGCTGAAAAATTTACTTCTTTAAAATTCTTAGTAGAGCTCTTCTTTCGAGTAATATACTCGTGTGCAAATGAGCGAGAGATTGACTTTACGTTCTTAAAATCAACGATTATTGTTTTCTCTGGAAGCTTTTCAAGAATATTAAAGAGTATTTTTGCAGATGAACGAAGAGCTAAGTCCGATGCTATTTTCTCTACTATTGAAATTTTAGCCGATGTAGTCATGTAAATCCACCTTTTTGGCAGGGTAAGATATTCTAATGCTTATCATCGTCCCTGTTAATTGATGTTGATCCTGGAGTTTATATACCTTTTGCAGACTTTTCCCGATATAAACAGCTCCTAAACCCGAGACTACCAGAACCTCTCCATCCATCCCTTCAGTAAAGATCCTTAGGTTAGAACTAATTCCATATCCTCTCTCTTCACTTTTGGTTGAATAGCCGTTAATGGCTTTTACAATTGTCTGATGATCTTCGATGGTTATTCCCTTCTTTTTGAAGCTACCGGGAATACCTATACCATCATCAAAGAAACAAATTTCAACAAATTTCTTTTGTTCGTACCGTTGAGCCATAACAATTGCATTTTGAAATTCAGAATGTTCATAGATATTATCTATCATTTCTTCAACTAAGTATTTGAAAACGTTCTCTCCACCGTACTCTTTCCCATCATTATGTAATTTGAATATTCCTTCAAATACTTTAGACGCCTTATCTCTTTCTTTCGGTAGATATACCCAAGGGACATAGGATTTATTCTCTGTTCCTCTCGGATTAATGTTACCTGTAATAAGGGTGATATAGTTCGCAACGTTTGGATTATGAGGAGGTAAGTACTTTAAGTCTTTGTGGTTCTTTATGAAAACTCCTAAGGGAAGTAATGTAGTCGGGAAGAGCCATGGGCACCATGTTAAGTCAAGAGTCATAGTAGATTTTGCACGTTCTCTGTAATTGCAAAACTGGATATAGTTGCTTACCAACTCTGGACTTTGAATTTCCACCATGGTATTAGTAATGTCCTCCTTCTTAATAATCCTTGCTTTCAAGATGCCTGTAGTCAAATCTTAGTAATAACTATCATTTAAATAGTAATGAAATCTCAAATCTACATGAATGTAAATTCTTTAGATAGTTCGGGTTTTAGTTTATAGTATCATTCTTCTGTATCTTAAGCAAAAGAAAGAAACAGTGAAAGCAATTAAAGAATTTAGAGCTAAGTATTGGAATAGTGCTATTCCGCTAGAAGAGACGTACCAACAGTATATTAACCTGTTTTAGATGTTAACTTACTTTTTCTTCCGTCGTAGTACCTTCTTAACCGTTTCTAATAACGTTATTTTAGTATGCTTTTTCGCATACTTCTTTGTTACAAATCGGCCTGTTATGGCACTACGTGCCCTCTTTGCTGCTGCTTTCATCATATCACCTTACGGGTAGGAATATCTTTTTAGTTATAACTTTTTCTAAATGGATATTGGAGAATCTCAACTGAATGTGGAAAGCTTGATTATTCCTCCAAACAAAACTCATTATCTTTATTCCACTTACGGTTTTTACAATCTGAATGAATAATGCTTTTAAATGGCAATGATCTAGAAACCAATTCCCAAAGATTCAAAGGATAGCCAATTAATGGGCCATCCTCCCTCGAATTTTCTGAAAAACGCTGGAGATCTATTGCTGTTTCCATGAGGAATTTTAGAAAATTTTTACTTTCCCATGGTTCAAAATCATAGTATGGGACAACATCGCCAAGGCTTTGTAAGCCATTAATGATTAGGTTAACAAGCTTGTTATCACCATTAAAAATTATAGGGTAATCAGTAAGTCGCGCTATTCTAATGAATCCTAAATGAGTAAATTGATGAAATTCTTCCAATGAATTCTCATCGATGAAGCGACCATTCTTCGAAGTGTGATCAAAGAATACGTGATGCAAAATGTACTGTTCATTTTCTATTCCAAAAACATGAAATCCCAGAGGATCCTCTCTACACAACTGAATCTCCCTTGAACAAAAAACACGAAGCATTTTTGCAACTTCTGTAGCAGAGTCATTTTCTTTTACTGACTGTTTAAATTTCTCTAGCTTAACTCTAAGTTCACTTGGTTTTTCATTACCGGTCCAACCCCAGAATACTAGAATAACATGTCTGTTAAGTGCAAGGAATTTTTCTTGCTCATCGGCTAATAAATTCCTTCCATCACCCTCTACGCTGGTTATTCTCATGTCTGAAATGTTAAAAATACCTTTCTTTGTAACCATAGAAATAATTAGAGTCATCCCTCTTGTCTTTTCATACTGATATAATAACTTTACCCAAACAAGAACTCCAAATAAAATGACGGAACGGCCGATGGGCAATTAAAAGCGGACATCAAAATAAAGACCTCTTTTTTTGGAAATGCTGAAATCAACTTGCTTACCTTACATAGTTTGCCAGTCACCCATTTAGATTTCACCAATCGCAAATAAATGGCATTTTTGAGTAGCTTGCAAAGTATCCTACGGTGCGAAAGATTTAAATTCTTAGATAAATTCTTCAACATGATACCGCACGTAACTAAAAGATTAGTGCTCCTCCCCCGCATATTTTTTACATCGTACTCAACTTAGCAGCTTTTCTAACAGATAATCGTCCATCATAAGCACTGCACTATTATAAGCACTACAGAATAATGAAAGCTTCTCAAAATAGACAACTTCGAATCAGATGTAGAGTAATCTTTAAATACACCAAGCAAAATTGCTTATTCAATGCCCCTGTGGCCTAGTGGTAGGGCGTGTCCTTGGTATTAACAAACAAAGAGGACAAGGTCCCGCGTTCAAATATTGATGATAAGGAGATTTTCCAAACGTCAGTGAGAAAGTCGCGGCAGGGGCTTTTCTTTTAGTGGAATTGCAGATCAAATAACACATAAATTATTGTGACTGGTGCCATAATCTGACAAATAGTGACGTCATCACTATAAAGGGACGGTCTACAAAAGTTTTTTAAATAATCATGCTTATTTCTAGGTTATGAGAACGATTTTACTTGCATCATATCCCACTACTTTATACAATTACGTTACTTTGACTCATGAAGCTGCCCACGCTCGACATGATGCGCTGCATCGTGCTGGATCAGATGTCACAAAAGTGTGGTTAGAACGTCACCCCATTGCGCGGCGTAGCAATGAATCTTTTGAGCAGGCAGCTTTAAATTATAAACTGCTTGCTTCAAGAGCAGCAATTAACCCATTTCTTGATGAAAATGATAGGGATTATAAAAATGAACTTTTTAGAGCAATAAAATTTGAAAGTCAAGTCGAGTTAACTCTTGATGATGTTGCCCCGGATATCGTTACTATCAGAGTTGGAGGTATTTCCTGTTATAGAGATAAAGAAAGAAATGAAAATTATGCCCAAAGATACGCTCAGAATATAGCCACCCATATCACCTGTCTTCCTCCTGGGTTGCAGACAGCACTCACTCAAATCCAACATCACCCTGGGTATCCTAATAGCAGAATTATTGGTTGTAATGGCGATGAAGATTTCTTAAGCTGCGCAGAAGATATTGCAACTCACACTGAGATGTTCTCCGAATATTTTCTGGGAGGAGGTTATCTGGGAGGAGGAAGACTAACTTCTACCCAAAAGCAGAGTCCCGATATTTATGGTCGTCTTGAAACACTTATCGAGTACGAGTTCTTGCCCGAGAGTTATAGATCTTTGATATGTAATTAAGCTTATCTTGCAATCACCCAATCAAAAGCTATTTATACCCCGCACCAATCTAAAGCACATGGTGATGG
>CAYIEX010000065.1:0-10034 GCA_964362485.1 uncultured Methanosarcinales archaeon
GCGGTAGACCATTTGCAAAGAGGTTGCTTTGGAGGTATGTTTTAATGAGGGAGTCTTCGAGTTTTGTTTGGTTATGGGTTGGCCAATATTGAGTGTTTGGCAGACGTTTTTGAACACGGTTGAATCCAGCAAGATGTTCATAGGTAGCGTTAATGAGTTCGGCATCGCCAATCATGACGGGGAGTGTTTGAAAAGTGTGGTGGAGTTCTGGGAAGAGACGAAGGTCATAGTTGGTGAATTGGCGCGTTAGTGCTGAGGCGTTGGGTTGAGTTGTATGTGATTGGTTGAGGTGTTCGACCAGGTGAAGTTGCATGCGGTAGCCGTTTTCTTTTTTGGAGGCGACAGTCCAGATGGGGCTGCCTTTGTGACTGAGATGCAGTTGGTTCGCATTATCGATGAATGCGGGGTTGAGACAGGCAAGAGGTCTACCCATTATGGGTGTTTGTCCATCAAGGTAGATAGCACGTTGGTACTGGGCAAAATCGCTGATGGTTTGATCGTCGTCTTTCGAGAATTCGGGGATGTAGCGTTCGAGTTCTCTTCGAAGGAAGTTTTCTTGCGGTGTTGAACCCCAGCTACTAAAGAGGAGTTGTTCGATTCGCTGTCCATTTGTTTTAGAGATATGGGATGCCATGCTTTTATCGTTTTGTTTATTTTATTTATTGTGTGGGGTGGGTATTTTTTGACTTTATTTCTACGGGTATGTTATTTTATGGACGCTTGCCCAAGAGTGCCGTCGATTAGTTCCTTGTCTCTTCGGCAAGCGTCAATGTTTTGGTTGAGGTGGGAGCTTATAATAGTCGGTGGGCATGTTGTTCACCACAAAATTTATATGGGAGAGAATATTTTGTGAAATTCATGGGATATGATCAATTAGAACACGTGGGTTTAACCCGAACTGAATCAAAGATTTATATGATGCTTTTGGATCTTAACAAGGCGCAAGCGGGTATTCTTTCCCGTAAGACGGGAGTTCATCGGCGCAGTATTTATGATGCTCTTGATCGTCTTATTGAAAAAGGAATGGTGAGCTATATTGTGGAGAATGGGAAGCGATTTTATATGCCTGCTGATCCTAAACGGGTTGCGCAGATTGCACTTGAGCATCATGAGGCTGTAACGCAGCTGATGCCGTTACTTGAGGCGAAATATAATGAACATAAAGGAAAACAGGAGACTCTTTTTTTTCGCGGCCCTGAGGGTATTAAGACGATTTTTGATGATCAAATCCGTGAGGGAAAAGATGTCTATATTATTGGAGCGTCGCATCTGGCTAAGGAATTGATTAAATTTTACTTGCCTCATTATACAAATAACAGAGTGAAGAAGAAAATTAAGTTGCATGCTTTGTATGCTGGTGAGCGACATACGAGTGCGGTTCCACTGGCCGAAGTTAAATATTTGCCCGCGGAATTTGGGTCTTTAGTTTCTACTAATATCTGGGGTGATAAAGTGGCAATTATTTTGTGGATTCATGATCCAGTTGCTATTTTAATTCGCCAACCTGATATAGCTAAAGCGTTTAAAGCGTATTTTGATATGTTGTGGGTTGTTGGGAAAGCTTGAACTGGAAAGGGTGGGTTCTTTTTGGAAAGAAGATATTTAACGGTTGATACAATGAGTGAGTATCTTGATTTTAGGCATATTATTGATCGGAATATGCAGAGGGTATTTGCATGAGCGCGGAGAAGGTCCTAACCATACTTAAAGATATAGAGCGTTTTTTAGCTGATCTGGAATCATTTAAATGGTGGTGGTCGGTTTCTTTTGACATTTAGACTCAAAACCAATTTTTTATGGGACATCCATGTTATAATTATCCATTGCTAATAGAACGATTGATCTTGGCGAAGAAATTGTTGCTACCCGCAAACTTGGGTTTCCAGGGAAGTATCGGGAGATTTTTGATTTACTGCATAAGGATAAAGTAATCAATTCTCAGCTTCATAAAAATTTATTGGGATTAGTGTATTTTCGTAATTTGGCAGTACCTGAATATCATACTTTTACCACAAAAGATGTATTTGAAGCTTACACAAAATTACAATGTGTTACTGCTTTTGTTGAAAAAGCCAAAAAAGTGCTGAAATAAGTCTATTTCTAGATATTCCACACTACCTTTTTATACTTGTAGGAATTTCCTACTTGTATGAAAGAAGTTATTACAGTAGGAGAAAAAGGACAAATCGTAATTCCTAAGAAGATTCGGGACCATTATAAAATTGAAAAAGGAACAAAGCTTCTTGTAAAAGAAGAAGGAGCATCAATTGTTATTTCTCCTATTAAATTGGATGATAAACATCTCTTCATGCTCGCAAGTGAAGGCACGCTCAAGAAGATTTGGGATAATCCCTATGACGACCGGTGGGATGATGTACAGTAAAGGCGATATTGTTTTTGTAAGTTTTCCTTATTCAGACCTGAGTTCTGCAAAGAAGCGTCCTGTTGTCATTTTAGGTGAACGAGATGAGGATATCGTTGTCTGTGCTATTACTAGTAGTCCCATGAGTGATGGTTTGCCCATCAATACACTTCAAGAGGGGGTTTTAGCGTTTGAAAGTAAAATCAAATATTGGCAATTTTTTACTTTCACAAAGAGTTTGGTAGTTCGCAAGGTTGGAAAAATCAATATGGATGATCATCGAATACTGATTAATAAGATTCATGAATTCATTGCAATCTAAGCTTCTATCATTTATTGATGATATTCGACAATAAGAGGAAGATATATAAATCAAAAGGTTCTTCTTTAGCCTAAAAGAGATTGATAGAAATGATTCATCATCGTCATATTTACTTGGTGGTAGGTATTTTTCTAGTTCTTGCTGGTTTTAGTGGAGTTTGGTTTAGTAGTATGGATTCTGATTTTTTAAGTGAAGGTATTACGGGAGCGGCGGTGCAGAGCCGTGCTATTGTTTATCAAGGAGAATCTGGTCTTGATTATGCCCGTTGGCGTGTTGAAAGACGAGCGGAGTGTGAGAGGCTTCCTATAAACAAATTTTTGATTTTTAGTAACTATCCCGTCGATATGAAATTAACCGATGCGAGAACAGGTTGTTGCCCTTCTAATAATAATTGTATAAGTGCTGAAGGTTATTGTCATAGTTTCGGGGAAGTCATGAGAGGGAATCCGCGATATGTCTGTGGGAGTTCTATTAATTGGGATTATTGTCTTAACCAAGGCGAAGTATTGCCCGGCGGTCAGATCCAAGGGAGTGTATTTAAGCAACCAGGATCCGTTAGTGATGATGGCTCTAAGATTTGCCAAAATGGGCAATGGGCGGAGAATGCCAATGTCCCTGATGCGCTTCCGGATGCAGAGGAGGCCCGTCAAAATGCTTGTGATAATGATGGTGCCGTTGTTTTATTAGGTTCACTTACTGCAGATCGCCAAGAATTGTGTATTTTAGATGGTGGTGAATCATCTTTAAACGTATGTGATGAAAGATCAGAGGGGAGAGTCTTTCAGCGCTATGCTTGTAATGATAGGGCATGGGAACAATGTAATGCTGCGAAACTAAATCAACTTACTGCGGATAGTAAAAGTGCGTGTATCGGGAACCAATGGCAAACGTGTCCTGATGAGGGCCACCATTTGCCTTCTCCAGAGGGTGTTCCATTTTGTTCTGAAGGTACGTGGCATGTGTGTTCTGCAAGCAATGCTGGTGAAGTTTTTGGCAGTGATGAGGCCCAATGTGTAGCTGGATGGTGGACAACTCAATTCACCGTTTCTGAAGCGAACAAACTCTATGAATTATCTTTTGTGAAAAATGTTGCCGCGAAGCAAACCACAATTGGAGCTGCTAACGAAGCTGCTAACTATGGCGCCGTTTCATTATGTGATGAGGGTACAGCACAAGTATCGACCCATGCGACATTGTGTCATGCAGCGGTAGCAGGTAGCACTAGAACTTCTGTTCCTGCTATGTCTGTTTTAGCCAATGGTCAATTGAAGCCTACACCAATCGCTAATAACAAAGCTATTTTATATTATAATGAAGGTACTCCAAAAAAAGTATCAGTAATTCTACTTAAGAGTTGGCAAGGTAATAGTTTCACTGCTGAACTTGGGCCATTTGCGCAAAACTCACTTCAAGGCCGACGTCTCGCATTTACAATCGATCAAGAATATTATGTTGTATCGCATCCAGCAGGAGATGTTCTCACTCCTGCACAAATTGTTGTTACTCATTTGCCAACGATGCAGCCATTTGCATTTAGGCATATTGGTTCTAATTGGTATCAAGCCGAGGTGCTTGGTGGGAAGTTTGTGGCGCTGCGAATTAGACAAGAGGATAGAGTTGTTGAGTTCCAAAAAGGCAATCGTGGTGAGCAATTACAAGCGTATCCTGTGCCTTTTAATTTAGCAGAACAGTTTGAAGTGGCGTTTAGAGCTGATGCACCAGTTGTGTTAGAAGATGTTCAAAATCAAGTTCTCACTGTGTGCGCTCAGGATAATCCTAATGATCCACAAGTAATGCAGCTTTGTTATGGCAACGAACTACAACCACGATATACCCTCCAAAAAGATGTTTTGCAAAATGTCAGTCAAATAGCCATATTATATCAACGCATCGAACAGGCTGGTGCTGAAGGGCAAGCTGCGATCATGGTGAAACAAGGTCATATCTTTAAACTACAAACTCCTGGTGCTACTGAGGAGAGTGCGTCTGACTTGTTGTATAATCCTTTTATTACTGCGGTTACGTCTGGCAAACGTGTCGCTATTGCGTTTGGCGGGCAGAACTATCTTTTAGAACATACTGGTGAAGAATTTTCTCTCTCAAATCTTAAACTTGTTAAGTATGTTGTTGAAGGAAAGACGGAAATTCCTGCGTCAGGCAATGAACTTAAAGTTAGTTTTAGAACTCCTGAAGGAGAAATTTATTTGAAACGTGTTCTTGGGGATAATGCGCCTCCTCCATTTGAATTGTGGGCAAGAACCAATGATCAACTTGGTCAAGTAGATATGGATGCTCAATTGTTTACCTCGTTTAATTCTCTTGCTCATGTGGCGGTTGCTATACCTCAGCTGGGCAATGTTCAGAAAGACCAGGCTGATGTTGCTCGTAATCGTGATTTGTTTAAGATTAATGTACCTGGTCTTGCTGCTAATCGCTTGCAGAACCTGGCGTTTAAGGTTCCTAAGCCTATTACTGCGGGCGATAAAAGTCTTGTGATGTATTATGATGGTGCTACGCGCAGCGGAGAGGATTTTGTGAAATCTGTGAAAATGTATCGATTCTATGATGTTGCGGTTCCTAACTCATTTAGACAATATAACGATGCGTTTTTGGATGTCTTTACCAAAGGAAATGATTTGTCGTTGAAGTTTGGTGAAAATTTTTATCTCCTTGGTTATCGTGGTGAAGAAGGTGGATTTTTTAGTGTGGAAGACATTGCATTGACGTCTCTTGATGGTGAAACGGAATTCGAAGGGGAAGCGGACATTGCGAGTCAAAGTAAAACTTTTACAGTTGGCGAAGGTCGTGTTACTATTCGTGTTAATGATGAACAAGGTAGGTTAGAATTTAGCTCACAAACGGGGGCTGAGCTTGTGCGGCAAGATGCTGGTGAGTTGCAAGAGCAGGGTATCGAGGCTCTACAACTACGAGCTGATAATAGTATTCTTATTAATGGAGTTACGTACACTATTTGTGATACTCCTAGTGTCGAAGCACAGCAAGCAAATGTCCTTCTTTGTAGATCAAATGATGTCCAAAAGCTACTTTTTGCACGTGGCCGCGTGGAAACCGAGTATGTCAATGGCTATTTGGTATTGTATAAAGGTCGCAATGAAGAGAATGTGAAAGTTGTGACGTTCCAGAAAGTTCAAGAGATTGATTTTGGTGATGAATTGCCTGCTCGTGAATTCGCTGAATTTGGTGCACGTGTAGGTGAAGGTCAAGCCGGCGCCTATAAATGGGATCAGAAATATTTTGAACTCACCGCCGCTGATCCTGCACAATTATCAACTTATGCTTTACGTATGATTCCAGACGGTCAGATGTTTCCTATTGGCAATGTGCAAACTGATGAACGTGAGCTTTCAAGCGGACTTATTGTGTGGGATGAAAAAGTGATTAATGTTACACAAGAATTTGATGATGAATATAATGTTCAACTGAAAGTAGAAGGAATGCCCTATATGCTGTTACCAGCGGTTGGAGTGAATGTGACAATGGGGGCACCAAATCAACAGTATAGGACTCGTGCGGGTACTGTTCCATTCCGAATGGAGCTTCAAAGACCAGATCGACGCAGTCCATTGCTTATGGTGATTGTTGGCAGTTTGGATGATGAGGATGTTACTTATTTTAGCGCTCGACTTCCAAATGCAACGCAACAACAGATTTTACTTCCTGATAATCAAGCACTTCAATTGATGGTTATGAATTCAACGGATGGAGTGGTTCATCTTCGGTGATAATAATGGCAACGCAACCAAAACAACTACAAAAACATTTTGAGGTTCCTGCTCCTACTCGGCACGCTTCTGGTCAAGGCTCATCACTTGGTTCACGCGTTGTTGTTGCATTCATATTAATTGCACTCATTGTTGCCGTTGGTTTACTCGTGCAAAGTTCATTTGTTGGGAAAGCTTTCGAAGTTCCTATTACGGAGAACGCTCCTGTTGACCTTGATGCGCAGGAATTTGAAGAGGCGAATGTTGTTATTGAACGAATTCCGCTAAAACTTACTCTTTCGGATGAGAATCGAATTACGAATATGCTCATTGTTGTGAATAAGCTTGAGAGCGGACAGATTTCGTATCAGGTTGGGAAGAAAGAAGGTCAGCGTGTTGTACCTGTGGCACTCGGTTTACTCGGTGCTGGGGTTCCTTCGAGTGGTGGGATTTATGTTAATAATGATGAGGATGCAGATCTTGAGTTGACCCTGACTGAATCTTTAAGTGGGGATTATATTACTTTTACCAATCTTAATTATGTCGAGCCTGAGGCTGCAACTATTACGCGCGTTACGGAGCAAGAAATAGCGCTGCCTGCCCGTGAGCGCCAATCATTTATACGAGCTACGCCAGGGCAAGCGGTGTCAGTATTTTTTCATGTTAATAGTACTGAGGTTCCAGTCGTTGTTGGTGAGTGGCTTGATGGGACAGTGATGACAGCACAAGAGTTAACGGTGGTTAGATCAACTCGTAATTCTTCATTGGTGAGAGTGCAATTTACACCTTCCGAGGCTGGTGCGTATACTTTCAATTTAAATGCGAGTGTTGATCAGAAACGAAGCCAACGACGCTTTGTGATTGCTGCTGGTGGCATTGAGTATATTTTATTGGATGCTGCAGACGAGACTCGGTTACAACTTCAGAATGTGAATGATGTTGTACGTGCACGCATTACGATTCCTGCTAGCGAAGGATTACAACCACTTGCTGCACCATGTGCTGGTTTCCCCGCTTTGAGTTCACTTACGGCTGACATTGCAACAGTGTATACATATGACTCACGTGTTCAACAATGGCGTGAAGGTGTTCCGAGTGAGTTTCAATCTCCTATTTTGAGCAGGGGCTATCTTGTTCGTTTGAAGCCTGGTCGCAGTTTGAGTGTGGAGTATGCGTGTGCGAATCCTGAGCGCACTCCTGATCAGCAGTTCCCACTTCCTATTCTGAGAGAAGGATGGAACCTTATTGGTATAACGGGTAATTATGTGCGTGATGCTAGTGAGATTCGTTTACCTGAGGGAACGGATGTGGCTGCACTTGTGGAAGCGACTTCGCGGGGCAATCGTGTGATGAGTGAGGATTTGACCTATCTTGAGCCAGGTCGAGTGTATTGGGTGAAGATAGAATGAAGAAACTAGTCTTTGTGTTGTTCGTTTTGGTATTGTCGTTGACGGTTCTTGCAGATACACCTCCGGCACTTGATAATCATCAGTTTTATGGAGATGTTTTTTGGAATGAATCTTTAATTGCACCTACAGAAGTCATTACGGTTGCTGGTGGAGCATCTCATATCACTTCTATTCGTGGAACCCAATGTGCTACGGGTGTTTGTTCAGGTTCATATGGCCGTGATCCTGATACGATATTGCGAGTACAAGGTACTGCGGGTCAGCAAATTGTATTCTATCTAAATGATGAGCAGGTAGCAAGTGTTGCGTATGAAGTTGGTAAAGCACAGGAATTGGATTTGTTGTTAGGGCTTACTGCTACAGATGTTGCTGCTACACAAGATCCTTCGGATTCCGGGGCAAGTGATTCTGCTGATTCGGAGAATACTGAGGGTTGCCGCTCGGATTGGAATTGTACTGCGTTTAGTGCTTGTGCGAATGGCAAACAGTCCCGTTTTTGTCAGGATGAGAATGAGTGTTCTGATACCCCTGCGCGATGGAACCGCACTGAAGAGCGAAACTGCGGTGCTGGAGTTGTGAGTGATAGTAGTTGTACTTATAATTGGGTTTGTACGCTATGGTCTGCTTGTTTTAATAGTCAACAAACACGACATTGTGGTAGACAGGATGCCTGTGGCGCTGATGGTATTGATCCTGGAAAGCCTGAAGAAAGCAAAAATTGTGGTTCAACAACACCTGCGCCGGCATACACTCCTGCACCTGTTGATGCGAAACCGCGAGCGAGTTGTTTTGATGCTATCCAAAATCAAAATGAGTTAGAGATTGATTGTGGGGGTGTGTGTCCTTCGTGTAAAACAGCAACAGTAGTGCCAAAGGAAGCTGAGCAGAGTAATTTACTGTTGATAGTAGGCGTTGGGGTTCTAGCGCTTGTTGTAATTGGTCTAGTGGTGTTCCTTATTATTCATAAAAAGAAGAGTGCAGGACTTAGTCCTGATATCGAAGCACAACTGGATGGGATTTATAATGGCGCAATGGAGAAAGGTGTAAGTCGAGCGGAAGTGACACAGAAATTACTTGATCGAGGTTGGGATCACAGTGTGATTACAAAGTATTTGACGAGGAAGTGATTTCACCTCCCGTAAATTTTTTTCTCCTATTTTTTCCACAACATTTTTAAATAAACTTTAATTTGGGTGTTTATCCCTTGTGGATTTGTCTTGAGGCGACTCGGATACGCAACTGGTTTATCAGTTCTGTTTCTTGTTTCCTTAAAGATATGTCGATATAGTCAATCAAGTTGGTTTACTATATGACATTTAAAACAATTAGTAAATGAGGTATACTATGGTACGTGGACAATTTAGATCAAAACAGAGATTTCGTAAAATATTTGTACGCACACCGGGGTCGGCTACTCATGTGCAGTATCGTGAACGAAAGCCAAAGAAAGCATCATGTGGAGGGTGTAGGAAGGCTTTAGCGGGAGTTCCTCGGGAACTTCCTTCCGTTATGGCAAATCTTCCTAAGACAGCAAAGCGACCTGAGCGTCCGTTTGGTGGGATGCTTTGTTCAACATGCATGCGTATGCTAATTCAATTTCGAGCACGGGGTGAGTCACAATGAGTTTATTCGAAGTAGGACGCCTGTGCGTCAAAATTGCAGGACGGGATGCGGGCAACAAATGTGTTGTTGTTGAGAGTGTTGATGAGTCGTTTGTTGTTGTTGATGGGAATGTTCGCCGCAAGAGAGTTAATATTAGACATCTTGAACCGCTCGCGCAAACGATTACCCTTCATGATCGAGCAAGTCCAAGCGATGTTAAAGTTGCTTTTGACAAATTAGGTATTCCGGTGTGGGCTCATAAATCCAAAAAAGTTGGAGAGAGACCCCATCAGATTAGAACGGTCAAGACTTATGGTTCACCGAAGAAAGCTACTAAAGCTGCTGCAAAACCAAAAGCTGAAAAAGTTGAAGCCAAGGCTGAAGTTAAGCCTGAAGTGAAACCTAAAGCTGTGAAGAAAACTGCGAAAAAGGAGTAATTTTTTCTAAATATTTTAATTCTTTTTTCTTTCTTTTTGCTGATGTTGTAAGTAACTCTGGGTTAATTCTGCACCGAAGAACACAATGAGCGTTGAGTAATAAACCCACAGCAGAACGATGATGAGCGATCCTGCGGCGCCATAGGCGGAGCTCACGGTACTGTGGCGTAGATAGAATCC
>CAYIEX010000066.1:0-9949 GCA_964362485.1 uncultured Methanosarcinales archaeon
CTTTGCGCGCTTAGGATCTTCCGGCATCACATCATCCTGAATAATCTCTCGTTCCAGTCCCGTCCTTGCACCTAGATGTGCCATCCCAGCAGCCAATTCGGGATCCACTTTCCGTGCGAGTTCAATTGAGACATCAAAAAAATCTCTATTAGCAGCGATTTGCGCTTCCATTTCCCGCTTCATTGCTGTAAGAACACCAATATCGTTACTTATCTGTCCCGCTTCCTCAACTGTCTCCACTCCCTCTAATGTACCACGGTCTACTTCTCTCTCTACAATACCTTTTGCTGCCCGGTTTCGTTCTTCTTTACTAATATATTGCTGAAGATATGGACTTCCTTCAACTGCAACACTTCCTCCTTGCTTAATTGCCGTTAGAGCTTTTATTCTCCGCTCAATATCATCCACTTTCTGTTGCAATTCTTCATTCTGTACCTGCACATTAGCAATCTGAAATGAATCCTCGTTAAGTTCCATTGCACCCTGCCCATCATCAGCAGTGCTTCGAATCACTATGCGCGTTTCACCTTCCAATTCGCGCCGCTCATTTTCCGCTCTTGCACCCGCTAATTGCTCTTTGAGTAAAGCCTCCCTTGATTCAATTTTTTTGATCGCCTCTTGACGCGCATGTTCCAGAATATTGGGATCATCAGTCGCAGGTACTGGACCAAGCTTTGCCAAAGCTTCACGTGCAGCCTCTGGATTTTCGCCAGGTCTAATTTTCATAAGTGCCTGCTGTTTCTCTTCTATGCTAGCGAGTTCATTTTCCAGCGTTGTTGTGTCCTGTAGATTAACAAATTCACCCTCAGAAGCCCGACCCAATTCTTTTCGTACTTTCAAATGTTCTTGTCGGTTGGCTTTCAACAGTTCTTTTATATCACCAACAGTTTCATCCGTTCCATCAGAATTCGCCTCTGCTGCTTCCAGCGTCGCTTTTAGCTCAGTATACTCAGAGTCGAGAGCAGCAATTCGATCAACCGTTGCCGCTTTCTCAGTTGCACTCACCTTCGGCCGATTCTGTGCAGCCTGAATTCGTCTGATTTGACGGGCTTCTTTCTCCGTCTGCTGCAGAGCATCCCTAATGGGAGCCTTCGCATCGAATTCACAAACACCAACCGCCAACCCCGCAGTCGCCCCACATACTCCACTCTGCAGCTGTGCTTCGAGTGCAACTTTCTCGGCATCCAGATATGCTAAACGATTGGCATTATAATCTGAACAAAAAGCACTTCTACTCCGTCCGCACTGCGCGCGTAGACGATTACATTCAGCATTAACACATTGCCCATCCAAACCAACTTCCACACCGGGATAACCAGAGGCCATACGTGCCTGAATTTCCTCAGATTTCTTCTCCATTGCCGAAATTGTTCCATACTTCTCTTTCAAGTATCGACTATATTGTTCATCACCAAGCAGCGCCACATCAATATGCGTCTCCTGCAGTAAAAAATTCCTGACCTCGGGATCATCCAAGTCAATTCCTGGTAACGCCTCAATATCCTTATTCGCCACATGACGTAAAAACTCTTCAATTTTTGCCTTATTCTCTTCCGTCGTTACAAACAACTGCTTGCCCACTAGACTAGGCAATTTAAAATCCGTCTGACTGGTACTAAGTACCTTTCCATTCTGATCGTGTACTTTTGTAAATGACTGTAATCCCCCCCCCTTCTCACCCGATGTTAAACGATAGGTATTAACCGTCTCTCCCGACACAGTTTGAATATTCGTGTTTTGTCCAACCTTCGCACCAAGACCCCGGTCGCGTGCCGCTGCAAAGGAAAGTAACGACCCCGCATCTTCCTCTAGACGCGATCCTCCCTTCCCGTCAGCAATCACATTCACTGTATAATCTACTCCCGAGCCAAACATCGCTCCCGGGCTTGCCTGCACAACGATTTTTTTACCAATAGAAATCGCTTCACCAGCAGGGCAGCTCTCGCAATCCGTAAAGATCGTATCATCGCCCGTAGGATTTCGCTTGAGTGATAACGTTGCTCCATCCTGCTTTGTCACAATTCCTCCGCGCACCATCATCTCCCCGCTTAGCTCATCGCGAATTAGTTGCCCATACTGGGAATCAGAATAGCTTGCCTGCCCACGCACATACGTTGTTTGTGACGTGAGGCGCCCTTTCACATCCAATTCACTTTTCAAATCAAATTCCGCTTTCCCATCACGACCTGTAAAAAACGGTTGACTAGTCAATGCCGATTTGCCGGAAAAAAATCCTACTTGAACTTTTCCCTTTGCCGTCACCACAATCTCATTATCAACCTTGCCAATATGGACAATCGCATTATCACCTAAACTTCCTTGTGCTGTCCGTAGATCCCGTGCCTGCGCGCGCGCCTGCTCTAAATACGCAAGCGGCCCCGCACTTTGCTCTCCACCCGCTCCTCCCGACGCTGGTTTAAACTGCGACTGCGATGAAATTTGATCCAGATGAATCGTTACAAAACTATTTTTTCCGTCCTGACCCTGGCTCACTACACCGGGCGCTTGTTTTGGATTTGCATTGGAAAAAGCAGTATATATAACGACACTGCGCGACCCGGCAGAATTACCATACACCGACTGCCCACTGCCATGATCCCACGTAGTAGCAATCCGCAGCTGCGCGTCATACTTCGCCGCACCATCCACATACAATTCTGGCGTAATTAATTCCGCATTTGTTGTCGAGAAACTGCCATCAGTCTTGATATCTAAAGAACCATGATGATTCCTAAATGTATATGATTTTCCACCCACATCGACAGTGCCCTTCACAGAACCAGCGGCAGAAAAACTTCCATCCGCATTGAGTTTTACATCAAATGCCGTTGACTCCCTACTCCTCGAATCTCCTAAAGGAGTAAATATTTGTGATTTTTGCCCATCAGAAAACGTATACGCCCTAGTCACTTCATCATAGGATAAAGTCTGCGGAGTATCACTAGACAAACATTGTTCTCGTGCTCGAATAATACAAAAACCATGGGAGACAACCCGAACTGCCGTAACATCCGGATTATTCCCGGTAGTTAGGTCAAACTCCTGCAAACTAAGAGAAACTCCATCATTATTCAGAACCCCACTTTTAGGATCATAACTAAGACTGCCAGAAAAACCTTGAAATTGATACGTTTGACCCCACTTCACCTTGAAAAATTTTTCTGCGGAGGGAGCATTTGCGACAATTTGTCCACCTTGCGAAAAGAACATGTCGCCAATCTTTTGAGAACTCGGTGTTGTAAAACTAGATTTAGTGACATAATTCTCTGCGATTGTCAAATCATTGCCAGTAAGATCACCCGCAAAAACCTTCTTATCAAAATATTGCTCTGCCAACTGTTCAAATTGTGGATTGCTAACAGCGCTCGGACTCGCAAGCCACTGTTCTTGCTGCGATGGTGTCCAGCCATTGAAATTTGTGCCTACCTCTTGATCCGAACACTCCGGCGGACATTCTGCTGTAACACCCACTACCAACATTAAAAGTACAACTGCAAACCAGAATGATCGCTTCATTCGATCACCTTAAATGTGACATCTTGAGAATCACTGAGCCCACCTGGATCACGGGCGATAATGGTCACTATTTTGGTACCTGTTTTAGTAGGAGTAAACGTAAGCACCCCATCCACATCAACTGGGACATCAGCATTGCTCGACGAATACACAAGATCATCACCCTGATGATCAATTGCAACAAGCCTCAGCGAAAACGGCTCACCTTGCCTTAGCACAAAATCACCAACCTCTGTGAATTCCGGCGCGGTATTCAATTCATTAGCATCAACAGCAAAGATAAATACAAGTGGCGCTCCGGATATTTTTTCATCAGTAAGGGAAAACACCATCGTCTCCCCATTGAACGGAAAACTGGAAAGAAAGTATCCAGCGGCATCCGGTATTTTCGACGGGTTTTGCCGATACTGCTGGTTCACGGCCTGGGCTTCTTCGATAATCCGTCCAAACGGTATTCTCAAATCGATTTGAAAGACATCGAAATTAACTACATCATCACCTTTCTCTACACGAACAGGATAGCGCAGCAAAAAAATCACTTTATCACCAGCTATTGTTGAGTCAGAATTCATTTCTTCTGTTGTAATTTCAAGGCCTTGCGCTTTAAAGTGAGAAAAGTCAAGACACGCAGGAAGATTTTTTTCCATGTACAAATCGAGTTGTTCGCCCATCGATGATAGGGAGAGCTGATCCACGCCACGAAGATACGCATAGTTAATAATCGAGGTCTCCGTCACTAAAACAGTAGAATAGTCCGGATAAATAACCCCTCCCTGCACTCCAAGCAAATATAAACCTGGCTCCGCCACATCACGCATACACTTCTCCACAAAAAGCTTCACCTGAGATTGAACCTCAACTGCTCCAAGAGAACTAATTGTCTGATCCCTCAACTCCCCTTCCCGACTTTCCTTGACAATAAAAAAGATACCTGCAAAAAGGCCTAAAACGAGTATTCCTATCACTAGAAAAACAGCTATCTGGCCTCTTTTGTACATACGGCAAAGCAGACTCTTACGCCTTATAAAGCTTTCTCCCCCTCTAGCTCTATTTAGACCACCAAAAAACTTATAAAAAACGACCGACCCGTTTAGAATACCGCAAATACTCTTTTCCAAAACTTTTATGCAAGAACTTTTCCTCTTGTAAAACAATCAAAAACAGTACCACAAAAAGTAGAACCCACAACAAAACAGTATACAAATTCAAAAACGCCACCGTTACACCCAGAGCTTGAACTAAGAGTCCCAAATACACTGGATTCCGACTAAAACCAAATACACCGTTATCCACAAGTTCAATTTTCCCTTGCGAATCCACACCCATTCTCCAATTTCTACCCATCTGAAATTGAGCAATTACCATGAACGAAAATCCCAACACCATCAAACAAGAACCAACGACGATTCCAAGCACGCTCCACACCTGAGTCCAAAGTTCCATCCAGATTGCTATTGCATATCCAATAAAAATCAAAGGAAGCGAGATCCACAACAATTTTTCCTGAAAATTGCCATGCAGTGCAGCAAGTGGATTAACTCCGTATTTTTTCTGGAAGTAAAGCGTTTTAACGACTAAATAAACTAGAAAAAAACCAATAAAACCTAGTGCAAAAAAAGCATGCATCATTTCGCACCATATCTTTCTGCATACATCTTCTCAATCTCCTGTGACGTCGTACTCTGCATGGGTTTCTTATCATCTCTATACCGTACAAATCGAGGAAACCGCAGCGCAAGACCTAATCCTGCCGTATGAAATGGACTCTTCGTAACCTCCGCTGCCTTCACTTCCACAACAAGGTGCGGCTCAAACCACACATCCGGTTCCATCTCCTTTGAAATCATAAGCGAAGTTGGCTTCTTAGAAACTTTGTATTTCCCAAGTTTTCCTGGCAGCTCAATAAGCATCGCATCAGTAAGCCCCGTTCCTAACTTACACACCGTCTCAAATTGATCTTTCTTAGGATTATAACAAGCACAGAGCAATGCCCCATACATTCCACTTCGTTTTCCTCGCCCATGAAATGCACCAATAACAACAACATCAAAAGTATCAACCAGTTCATGGACGTACTCTTTTTTCCACTTAATCCAATTCCATCCCCTTGTTCCCGCTTGATACACAGAATCATCAGCAAGCGATTTGATAATAATCCCTTCAAATCCACTCTCCAGCATCTTATGAAAAAAAGCTTCAATCTCATCGAGGTTCGATGTTTTAATCACATCAGCAAGGGTAACACGAGAATTGACATTAACAATTGCATTTAACCGTTTATTTCGCTCCCCATAAGAGCACCCCAATATTGACTTTCCATCAATATATAATATGTCAAAAATCTTAATTTGAATTGGAACTTTTGTGATATATGCATCAACATCATACTTGCGCCGACGTTGCATCAGAGTTTGAAATGGGAGCGGATTTCCATCGAGACCAATAGCCAAAATCTCACCCTCAACAATAAATGTTGATGCTTTAAGCTGCGATCCTAACTCTTTAACAAGGTCAGGAAATTGATCAGTAATATTTTCAAGTCGTCGAGAAAAGAGTTTTATTGTACCCTTCTTGTCTTTATGCGCTTGCACTCGTTCACCATCATACTTTCCTTCAACTGCAACAGGAGGGGTAATGTTATCAAACACATCAGCCAAATGTTCAACTCGTTGACAGAGCATCATCTGAATTGGTCGACCAACTTCCACATCAATTTTTTCAACCGCGCAAAGACCACCATCAACTAAAGCTCCGGCAATCACACCTACGTCCGGGCAAAGATTATACGCACTTTCCAAAATAGCTTTATTCTTTTTCTCACCAGTAAAGGCAATCGCTAACGCATCAAGCACCGCCATCTCTGCAACACCAAGACGCAGCATCCCCAAAATAATCCGGGTGATATACTTCGCACCAAGAGGTGTCGTTCGCTGTAATAGAGCTGCCACAATATTAGCTTTGGTATCAATAGAACCATCACCAACAATCCCACCCAGTTTCACGAGTTGGACATGTAAATCAAAGATTGTAAGTGGTTCAGGGGCAACAAGCGTGCGTGATTTTTTCTGCAGCGCCGCTTCCGCACATAAACCAATATCACCATTTTTGGATAACAGATCTTTCAACTTTTGAGCACTCATCCCCGACGCAATTCCTATCGCTTTCAAGACCGACTTCTCCGCCATCCCAAAAACAATACCCTCAAAATCAGCACCCACTCGGCCCAGAGTTAAATATGCAATATGTGGAACTTCTTTTGGTGTAGCCTCTTTAAAAAAATCAGCAAGAAAAGTACGCAGTTCATTGCCTGAGGACGTCTTTTCCAAATGTTCAAAAAGCACGACCAGCCGATCAAAGTTCATGGAAGAGAAGAAAAGAAACCGTTATTTAAACGTTGTTGTGATTAAAGCTAATTTGAAACCATCACCAACATATGCCACGTTTTTGTATCATAAATTATTCAAAACCGTCCGCATTGAAAATATAAAATGGCAGAGACATTCTTCAACAATCTTTATGCGGGGATTTACAACATCAAGACGTAATGATTATATACTAGATTTTAGTATCCATAGTAAATGAAAATAAGTAAACTGTCTAGCTTTGGTAAAGAAATCATTTTGCTATGTCAAGAGATGGGCGTTACCCCCATAATTTATGGAAGTTACTTATACAAATACTATACCAAAGATAAGGGTACAATCCCACATGATATTGATTTCTATGTTCCTAAAGGATTTAATGAAAAAATGATTATAATCCTAAATGAAAGAAAAATTAAGTATAAACACTTAGAAGAATGGCACTGTTTAATGATTCATCAGGGTGGCGTAAAGGTTGACCTTGATGAGATAGAATATCTGTATCATGGTCCAAAAAGGTTTAAAAATTTTGAGTTTGAGGGAATTCCAATTAAAGCTCTAAGCCTAGAGGGACTGATGTCGATATACAAGGAGTCAATAAAGAAGAGTGATGAACCTGAAAAGTATAGAGCTAAATACGAAGCTCTCAAAAAAGTTAAAGATAGTCAAAAATAACAAGCAGATGAACTAGAATCAAAAAGTGTTTATGAAATACCACCAAAAGCAAGATTATCAAGTACCAATATTTATTTAAATTCAAAAAGAGACACAATCTCATGCGAGCACGAATCGGCGGCGGACTAACCGTTATGTTGTATCAGCAAGATAAAGCTCAGCTAGAAAGCATTCAACACGTAACCTGCAAAGTTGAGAATTTACCATCCTGCACCGTAAATTTCTATGTACAAAATAACGTTACACACAGGGGAGAAGAGGAAGAGGGATTTCACATTGAAGCGATGCCTCCAAACGTTGGAGCATTTGAAAGAACAAAATATGAGGTCTATATCCGCCAAGACCACTTCCACTCCCTAATCAACTCAGAATCCCTTAAAACACGAGGTACAGGCTACATTGGATCACGTACTCGTTTTGATCGCCTTGACATAACGTACCAAGACATGCCCTTTGGATTATGCAAAGACGAAGATTAATTCCATTATCCCAGGAAAGCGATTGTAAAAGGTAATTGTAAGAAAAACAAACGGATAGAAGCACATTAACCCCTCACACCTTCTCTGCTATAGAACCCAAATTAAACTTGCGCAAATTGATCGCGCTAAGATTATCGAGCGATACTTTTGGAAAGAAACAATCTAGTACTCCTCGCCGTGATCTATCCAATTCCTCCAAATCATCACGACTCCAAAGTTCAATGTGCCGATATCCTTGAGCCTCACGGCGTAATTCATAACTGAACCAACCATTGGTGGTGAGAATCGCCTTTCGCGCCCGAACAAATTCTCTTCTCTCCTCAACCTCCGCAATCACAGTATCAATTCTCCTCACGAGTTGCTCAGACTTAGTCTTTTCATGACGCAATTTAAGATGAACTAACCCAGCAGTAGAATACTTTAATTCCAAAATTACATGGGAATTAAACATTACTAGCGGGTTCAGCGCGTTAAGATCCCGATATTCCAAATCAACCTGCCGAGAAGTGTACCTGCTTTTATAATAATGAACATTACGTCTCACTCCCAAATAATCATTATCTTTAAGCACCTGTTCCATCCAAACCTCGAAGCGAGTACCAAGTATTTGTTCGGGTGTCAGAGAACGCATAAACATTGATCAATCCGCCCAAGTAAATACTAACGTAGTATGAGTGCATACATCGAGTAGATAAATCAATTGAAGGGGAGAATAACATAGTCAAGAAAAAGCCATAACTATTTTCATCTCAGCCAAGAGCAATCATTCCAAAAAAAGAGAATATAACCTTCAACTGATTAGTTCGATTTGAAGTTAGATACAAAAACATGATGGACTGCTTCATTGAATTTCCTTTCCCTCAAACTTTCTAAAAAATTGATAGCGTGGACTCTTTACTTTTGATTCAATAGAACGTGCAAAAAGATATAACTTTGCGTTAATCTCCTCCAACTTTCCACCCAAATGAGCAAATTCATCAGCATTAAGATATTGCAAATCTCGACAAATGTGTAGTAATACTTCAACTTCTTTAGCTGAAGCGTACGCAACATTCAAAAAATATGCAAACTCGCGCGCACTTGCTTTAGCACTCCCTTCAACGATGTTAAGTGGAATCGAAACCGATGCACGTCGAATTTGAGAAGTAATATTTTGTTCTTCAGACTTAGGGAAGTTACGTGTTATCGCATAAATTTCTAACACAAACGCATACGCTAAATGATAGACATCTATCTTGGTATACAACGCCCCATAGCAGAAGTAGTACTTTCTTCTTTCTTAAACTTTCCTTTTCCGCAGCAACGTGGGAGTGTTCACCAAACATAACGAAGAAATTCAGCAACAATTCGTAATAGCAACTGTTCGTGACTAGGTTCAACAAAAATCCAGAGGCAGTTTACAAACTAAAATTTATTTGGGAATGTTGGGTGCATTTGATAGAGATGCCACTAGATGTACATTTTTATATCAAATAGAAGGCCGAAAGCTACGCTTAATCTAATCCAGTAGTTCAAGTAGAAAATAAAATCGCATAGAATCATCTAACCAAATAATCACAATAAAAATTGTAAAAAAATGATGAAAGCCACAAGTAGGTTGAAAATATAGATACGGACGTTAGTAAGTGCACGCTGAATACCTCGTTGCCTTGGTACTTACACGTCACTTCTATCAAGCGGCTGTTATTGCCGTGTCCTAAGGTGTCTCATTTCAAGGTGCGCTTCATGCTTAGATGCGTTCAGCATTTATCGCTTATTGCGTAGCTGCCCGGCCTGCCTTGTCAGACAACCGGTACACCAGTGGCAACGAACCTTCGTTCCTCTCGTACTAAAAGGTCCTTCCTTTCAGACACCCAACATTCCCAGTAGATATCAAACAAACTGCCTCACAGCGTTCTGAACCCAGCTCACGAACCC
>CAYIEX010000067.1:0-9934 GCA_964362485.1 uncultured Methanosarcinales archaeon
ATATGTTCAGCAATGGCGAGGCTCATTTGAGTGTCATCCGTGTAGGAACCGGGCGCCAGAGATTTCCATTTTGGGTGTTGAGTGTACGTTGATGCGTTGTTATTTTTTTGGACAAAGTGGGGGTCGGCGTATTCAAAGCCTGCGCCATAGGCATCTCCAATTGCTATTTCTATAATCATTGACATCACCAATTGAGATCACGTTTTGAAGAAATTTAAAGATAAATAGCCATAAAGTTTAAGAATACTAAAATATACTAGTCTAATTAATAATGAAAATAAAACTTTCCTCTCACCAGGCCAAGATAGTAGATCTTCTGACCATTCGGCGTGAAATTAATTTTTCTAAGATTGCATCGTCTCTGCGGATTAGCCAGCCACTTTTAATGCATCATATCGCTAGTTTAGAAAAACGCGGTGTAATTCAGCGTTTCAAAATTGTTCTTAATCAAAGTAAAAGTGAGCAGACTTATCTGACACTTTTGAGAGTACAAGGTTCAAAAGAACAAGTTGTGCAGGATTTTAAGAAAAAAGGGGTTAGTTTCAAATGGATGTATCAAACGTTTGGTCAGTATGACTATATCGTTGCCAAGAAATTTGCGAGCCCTGCTGAGTATCAAGATATGCTTTTGGAGTTATACCACCATAGTTCTGCTATTGAATCGCATCACACAATCATTGAAACGTCGGGTGCGATTTATAACACTCAGTTTAGTGGGGAGATTGCGCGTGAAGAAATGGAGTATTGTGATGTTGAGTTTCCTAATGATGATTTCAAACGTTTGTTACTTAGTGAGTTAAAGAAGGATCCTTTAATTTCACAGTTGAAACTGGCAGAAAAAGTTGGGGTGTCCTATCCTACCTTGCGAATTCATCTTCGGGAATTATATGCTCAAAAAGTGATCTTGGGCAAACGAATTCGTCTGAATTTTGATGTGTTGGGTTTGCAACAGTATTATCTCTTTTTATCTGTGAATCCCATTATGCTTACTCGCTTCAAGACTCTTGCTTATACATTATCTGGTGCTATTCGTTTTAGTCATTGTATTGGTCAGTATAATGTTATGCTTGAGGTTATAGCATCCAGTCAGCAGGAGATGGAAGGGGTAATTAATAAGGTGAAAGAGAACTTAGCAGACAATCTTAAAGCACTACAGTTGCTGCATAAAACAAAGGAGATTAATATGGTTACTTGATTTGGACTATTCAGTTAAAAAATGTCCAAATATTTATATTACATTGATAAAAATTATTGTTTATGAATGATTATCAATGTATGGATCTGGCGATTCAAGAGGCACAACAATGTCCACCTTCAAAGACCGCGTATAGCGTTGGTTGTGTCATAGTGCGTGAAGGAATGATTCTTAGTTCTGGGTATAGTAGAGAAGATGGTGCTACGGTCCATGCTGAAGAGAGTGCTCTTGAAAAGCTAGCTGGCCATGCTCAAGGAGCTACTGTTTATTCTACGATGGAACCTTGCAGTAGGAGGGTTTCAAGACCAAATCCCTGTGCTCAGTTGATAATTCAGTCTGGTGCGTCAAAAGTTGTCTATGGATGCGATGAGCCACCCCATTTTGTTGCTGATTGTAAAGGCGTAGAATTGCTGCGCGATGCTGGAATCGAAGTTGTTCATCTCCAGAGCTATACTGCTCGATGTCTAGCACTTAACGATCACATTACCTGCAAGTAGTTTTCTCCACAACATTTTTATTAGGTACGTTAATTTAGTTCTTTATGCAATGTAGACATTGTAAAAATAAGGTAATTCATGAAAAGGATCATCTTTGTAAAGATCACTTTTTGAATTATTACGAGAAAAAAGCGGTTGACATTTTGTGTCGGATTAAATATCAAGATCAAAAGTTTATTGTGGGTGTATCCGGTGGTAAAGATAGTGCTGCAGTTGCTCACATTATGAGTAAACATTGTCCTTATGTTGAATTGTTGTATTTAGATTTAGGAATACCTGGTTATAGCGATAAGAGTAAGATCGCCTGCGAGGAACTTGCTCAGTCACTTGGTAAGAAGCTTCACGTTATTGACTTTGCTACTGAGCATGTGACAATTGCACAAGCAAAACGCCAAACTGAGTGTGGAAAATTAAATGGTGTGATTTGTGGAACCTGCGGACTTTCTAAGCGCTATTTTCTCAATAAATTTGCCTATGAGCATGGTTTTACCTATGTTGTTACTGGCCATAATTTAGATGACGAATTGGCATTTGTGTTTATGAATTTACGGAACTCGGATATTCAAACACTGAGCCGCGGCGGCTCAGTGAGCAAGGCAGATCCTGACCATAAGTTAGTTGCGAAAATAAAACCCCTTTATTATCTGACTGAGAAGGATAATCGGCTGTATTGTTTAGTCAATAAACTACCGATTCACAATGCTGAGTGTCCCTATAGTGCTAATAACGTGCAAAATAAATGGAAAGAACATTTGAGTGCACTTGAGCGTGATTTTGATCATTTTAAGTACAACACGTTAAAAACTGTTCGTAAATTAGTACGATCACTTGATCAGACAAAATTAAACGATGGAGTTGAAGTATCTAATTGTCCAAGCTGTGGGTATGCAACGGCAGGAACGCGACGTGAATGTCGGTTTTGTACGGTACAAAAAGGGTTGAAGAAAAATATAGTGTAATTTCACTAACCTTCTATTTGAACTAAATCATGGATTATTGTTTCTTGACTCTCATAGAGAGATCGGGTTGTAGTGTTAGATTTACAATACACATTGCAAGTTGGTTCTTGGTGGGGGCTTACGGTGAGGCATCCGTTACTCCATGTAATGGGATAGAGCCGGCAAATAGCAGGAATTGTTTCGGCGGGTATCACTTGCTGTGAGCTTAAGCGATATAATATGCATCCCTTGCCGCTGGGTTCATGGAACACACACATTTCATCTTCAACTTTACTTCGTTCATATCCTCCACCGGGATAATCTTGATCAAGAATGGGTTGACCTTCAAAACAACTTTCGAGAGTTCGTCCAAGTACTTTTTCAAGAAGTGGTCTATATTCAATCATCGTATGACGAGCCGTGTGATCTACGTCGCATCCATACGTACAGCACGCATCGCTACAAGAGCAGCCGTAACAGCCGCTCTCATCGAAGCCTTTTGTTCTATGTACTTGTTCATCAATGGAGGTGATTGGAAGTTTTGGAAGACTCATATCATGTTTTGAAGAATGGTTATTTAAAAGATTATGGGAGAATTTTGGCTTCTAAAAACAAAAACCTTTATTAATACACTATTTTTTTGGTAACTTATACGCGGTAGTCGTATAGAGGCTAGTATGCGGCCTTGCCACAAGCGGATAAACGCTTTGTAAAGAGGCTGCGACCGGGGTTCGATTCCCCGCTACCGCATCTTCCTTCTATTCCAAGTCCCTGCTGTTTCATTTATAAAGGACGAAGTGGCGCATCGACCTCTTATGTCAATGCGGCGGATTTCACAGGGATCTCTATCTTAATGAAAAAACTTATAATATATAGCTCCCAATAAGAATTAGAATGAAATGTATTATTTCAATATCGTTGATTTTAGTATCACTATTAATGTCTGCTTGTGTTAATGAACCTGTTGACCGTCAAGAGCAGCAACAAATGAATAGTCAACAATCTAATAATGTTCTTGAACTTGAAGACATAATTAATGATTTAGATTATTATAATGGTCAAAAAATTACGCTTAAAGGATATGCTAAAAAGTCGACTGTCGATCATAGTCATGGTGGGATGTACTATGCCATTAGACTTTATCCTAACAAAAACCCTGAAAAAACAGGCGAAATTTGGCCCGGGGATGATGGAAATATTGGATTAGACGTTTATGCAAATGATGGAGGATTTCATTCAAAGTGCGATTATGTTGAGAACATATGCAGAAAAGGTGGATTTACTAAGTGTGATCTTCAAAATGGTCGTGAAGTTGCTTGCAGTATAGATCATCGTGATTGTATGCAGAAGTATGAGGGATGTGGCCCTCTAAAAGATGGTGCGGAATATATTGTAAGGGGAACCTTGCAGAAAAATAGTGATATTGAAGAACGTGTTCGTTTTCCAACAGATTTTGGATTAATCATTGATTCATTTGAGGCAAATTGATTTAGGGAATTAGCAAAGATCTTGCATTAACTGTCAGAGCGTAAAAATCATAGATTAGTTCTAAAAAAAATTTCCATGAAACAGAAGAGCTTAAATATTTCTTTGCCCATTTGTCGTCTAAGAAGCACAGAATAAGAGGGGTCTGGAGTGGGAGCGCGGACAGCCGCTACCGCATCTTCTATTCCAAGTCCCCCTGTTTTTGTTTTCAGTTAAAAATTTAAATAAGATAATGCTTGGTATAAAAAATGGGGGAATATATTCTTGTAGAGCCAGGCAGAGTAGTTCCTTCTCAGGACTTTCTCAAAGAAAAAACTATGGCTCATATTCTACAGTGCTATAAAAATCATCAGGAAAATGAATTACCACCTCCTCCGATGGTGCGTTTTGATCCTAACACACATCATTATGTCGCAATTGATGGGCACAATCTTCTCGCTATAGATGATCTCTTAAAGCATAAGACAAAAGTGTTTGTAGCGAAGAATGCAGATGATGGGTTGAAAGGATCATCTTTAGGAATTGAACAGAGAAATAAAGACCTTAAAGAAAAATTTGATCAATCCCTAATCGAAGCAGAGAGTCTTAAAACTAAAAACATAAAAACAATTCGTGACCTGAGATTAAAATATCCTTCTCTGATAAACGAGAGTGCTGCGCATAAACATTATAATTTGTAAGAGTTCTGTAATTGAAGTAGAAGAAATGAAATGTCCTCTCTCCGTTTTGTCGTCTAAGAAGCACAGAATGAAGGGGGTCTGGAGTGAGGGCATGGATTATCGTTGGCTCTTAAAAATCGTCTGGCATCATCAATACCTACTAGATTGATAGCAAACAATTGTTTGGCAGCGTGCTGCGCATTTTGTCATTCACTTGGTTAAAATTACCGCGAAAATTGACAAAACTGTATTTTTCCTAGAAAACTATATAAATAATCTCCACTTAGTTAACATTAGGTGAGCTAATAATGGTACAAGCATTAGTCGATCTTGACGAAAACACGAATCGAGTATTAAATGTGGTCAAAGCTAAATACGGCCTTAAAGATAAAGGAGAGGCTATCAAATTTGTTGTTTCTGAATATATTGATTTTGAAAATGAACCTACACTACGGCCTGAATTTATTGCCAAAATAGAAGAGATAAAAAAACAAAAGACAATTAAGGTAGATGATTTTGCATCCCATTACGGCTAGATGAGTTGAAGAGCATGTACGATCTGGAAATCAAAGAAGAAGTTGATAAGATTTTCAAGAAGCTTTCAAAAAAGAACCCTGCCCAGCTTAAGATCATTGGAAAGAAAATTACAGAAATACGGCAAGATCCAAATGGCTATAAATTCTTACGTCAACCTCTTACTGGTTTTAACCGAGTCCATATTGATAAACATTTTGTATTGATTTTTACCATTGATCATGAAAATAAGAAAATCACCATTTATTACTTCGATCATCACGACTTTGTCTACAATTGGCAACCAAAAGAAGAATAAAAAATTCTAAATACAGAATGGCCCAAAAAACATTGATTCACAGTATCTTTAAAGCAAAACACTAACCCCAAGTGCCCACAATTTTCAAACTGATTTCTTTTTTGTGGTCACCCTTTTCAAGCCTTTGCGATATTGCTTTACGAGTAACTGGAGCATCGGTTTAACATCATGAACTGCATCATATTCTTGAAGAGCTTTATAGTACTCTTTACGATCTTCTAAAGTAATATTGATGGGAGGATAGTTGTGTTGTACCAATACATAATTAAGCAGTAATCTGCCTACACGACCATTTCCATCTTGAAACGGATGAATATACTCAAACTGATTATGCAGAATTGCCGCCAAAACTAACGGTTTGAACTTACCATGATTCTTCTCATACCACGTAAACATCTCTTCAAGAGCTTCTTCAACGTGTTTTGCTGGTATGCCACGATGTATAATATCTCCCGCACTACTTCGAATAACAACTTCTACAGATCGAAGTTTTCCAGCAAATGATTTTGAATGTTCAAAACAAAGTTTATGTAACGTCAAAAGCAAGCTAAGAGACAACTTTTGCTTCGTATTTCGAATAAACTCAATTGCATTAGCAACCCCTTTTGTCTCAAGCTCATCAGAGTTATGAACAGTTTTCGCTTTGAGAATTTTAGGAACATCTTCTTGTGCAACAGTAGAACCTTCTATGGCATTTGTGTGATAGACAAAATCTTGCGTAAACCGCACCCATTCTTCAGCATTAAGATGATGAATTCTAACTTTATCATCAAATTTGTTTAATCTCTCTATTTGGGCTGGGGTGAGTTTTGCCTCAAATAGATCTGTTTTCAAGTCTTCAAGCATTGAATTAATTTCGTTAGTCGCAACAGCAACTTTCTGGTCTAGTTCTTGCTTTGCGAGATTTATCCCTAAATACTTACGAATTTTCTCAACACCAAAAGCACTCCTATAAGAGTGAACAAGATATATTTTCCCTGATGGCCTCTTTTCAATATACATAATAGAATAAGGGTGCCCACATTTTTAAATATTCCCTTTATTTTGTGGACACCTCTATTGCACTCACAGTTACACTGATTCTTTTTGGTCCGAGATTATATCTTAAAAAATCCATCACCTCGGTACGAAATACTAAAGGTAAACTTAAATCTCTCTCCAATAATTCAGACAAAAAAGATTTTATCTTGCCCCATCCCATAACATATCAAATAAATTCTCAAATCGTATAGCAAAAAACATAGAAAAGTTTAAATACATCATCTGAAAGTAGTAACTCATGGGTCAAAGAGAGATATACGTTATTCATGCACCTTATACTAATATTACTCGGAAAGGGAATGCAGTATCGGTTGTTTCTACGTCAACTGTCAGATATTTACAGAGGTCAGGACCTCATACTGAGATGTTTAATGATTTGTTAGATAGAATCATGCGAGATGAAAGTAATGATCTGGATAAAGTAGTTGGACGTCTGGTAAACGAACATGGTTTTAACCAGTTAGAGGGTCTAACCACTGTAGAGAGAAACAGAGCTTATGCCGTAGTCCGTACAATAAAGAACAGAGTGTATGCTAGATAACAACGTAGGGGGTAAACGAAAATGGTATGTTCATGTTCAAGTGCTGATGAGCATTATGGTGTCTGTATGAAGGAATTTAGAGCAGACGAACAATTATATTATGCAATACAGATAGCGCATCAAGCGTGGGAGAACGGCGGACCAAGTCCTGCTGGTTATTACCAAGCTTTGCTACAATCCTATCAGGGTATTGTTGAGACGGACCTTAAGAAGGGCGGTAATCGATCTCGTTTGCAACTAATTATTGAAATGGAATTTCTTCCATCAGCACATGCTAGAAGTTTAGAAAGCTAATTAGGTTTTTTCTTTCTTACTCTTATAATTTGTAATTGGCAGTTCTTATTTTGGCAGAGCCTAAAGTAATGGTCATATTCGCAATAAAGTCAAGGTGATGAGGGAGATAATGCATGGGGGTCATAAATTCATTGATCATAGAAATAAAAATATTAATGTGGTGACTTCTTTTGCTTTTTTTTACTGTAACATTCTTTCAGAAGGAAAATATACTAATCTGTCTTTGTATTGAACGCGCCGCAGAAATCCTTTCTCCAAAAGACCTTCAAGAATACTTTCGGTTGGTGTTTGTTGACTCATTGGCAGAGCCCGGTTGCGTCTCACTTGTTCATATGCTGTTTGATCCATTCCTATTATTAAATCATGTGCACACATTTCAGCTAAAAATGGCAATAAGCTATGCCGCACGGGAAATTGTTCTTGCATTGATGCTACCTGATCAAGCACTCTAAACGGATCATAGCGTCCCTGTTGTTCCCTGGCAACCTGATCAATGTACAAGACAACGCCTTCTCCAAGAAATTCCATATCCATTTCGGGAGAGTAGCTCTTTTTAATCCTTTTCTTAAAGAAGTATATACCTAGGCTTTCGCCACGGTTGCTTTAATCCTTCTAATCCCCGCAGCGGAGGCTTCTTCTTTAATAATCTTAAATTTGCCTATCTCTTTGGTATTATTGACGTGTGGACCACCACAAAATTCTTTAGAATAGTCTCCCACAAAATAGACAGAGACGGTTGTAGGGTATTTGATCCCAAATTCCATCTCAGCTCCAATTCTAAGTGCTTGATCCTGTGTCATTTCCTTACGCACAACAGGGAGACCTGCTTTAATCACCCGGTTGACTTCGTCTTCAACTTTCTTTACTTCCTCAGGAGTAAGTTTTCGAGGAAAATTGAAATCAAAACGTAGGCGTTCTGGCGTTATGTTCGAACCACGCTGGTGAATGTCGGGACTTATTACTTTACGAAACGCTTCGTTGAGAAGATGGGTTGCAGTATGCAAACGAATTGTTTCGTCAGAATGATCAGCAAGTCCACCTTTGAACATACCCTGCGTTGCTGTACGAGAAAGTTCTTGGTGATGGATAAATTCTTCGTTGAATGCAGCGACGTCAACTTTTTTGTGTAGCTCGCCGGCAAGTTCTTCCGTCATTTCTATTGGAAAACCATAGCTTTGAAAGAGAAGAAAAGCGTCTTTTCCAGCGATCAAAGTGCTGTTTTCAGCGATTCGATGAAATTCTTTAAGACCTTTTTCAAGTGTTTGGCTAAACTTATCTTCTTCTTTTTCGAGTTCTTGAACAATTTTGTCTTTATTCCTTTGAAGTTCAGTATAATAGTCTCCGTAAGTTGCGATGATGATTCTGGCTATCTCACTGGTGAAATTTGAGTTTATACCTACCATTTTTCCATAACGTACTGCGCGACGAATAAGACGGCGCAGCACATATCCACGATCTACATTTGAAGGCATAACGCCTGCATCATCGCCTAGAATAAATGTTGCTGCGCGCAGATGATCTGCAATAATACGCATTGGTTTAACATTGTCTTTATACGATTTGTTGCAAAGTTCCTCGATTCGTTCAATTATGGGAGCGAACAGTGCTGTTTCATAGGCACTTTTTTTACCGGAAAGAACAGCGAGTTCACGTTCAAAGCCCATTCCGGTATCAACATTTTTCTTTACTAATGGTTTGAAAGTATAAAGTTCTCTTTGAAGAAATTGTTTTATCTGAGATGGATTTTCATATAATTCCGAAGAAATTCCTAATCTTCTTGCAGTATCGACACTTTCCTGTTTATGATCAAAATACACCACATCATCAGCATTTAGAGAATGTTTTTGGAGTAATCTACTAAAATAATCGGGGTTATTTTTAGCAATTTCTTCTTCCTCCAAAGAAAATGCTGTAAACCCGTCACGTGCAACAAGTGCATGACCCTTTTCTCTATACGCTTTTACAACAAGGATTAACGAAGTATTGAATTGTTTCAGAATAGAGAGGAGCTCTTGATTAAGATTGAAATTTTCATCATAAAGTGCATACATTCCATCAACGAGGATAGTACGCTTAATTCGATTGTATGTCATAAATACATTGTTCCAGATTTCGACCCACCGGTTATCATTTGGATCAAATTGAGTCGGAGCTGGTCCGTCACCGGTCCAGAAGAATATTTCTGTTGATGGTCCACAAGGACCTGTATCTCCTGCTTTCCAGAAGTTATCTTCTCCCCAAAACGCAATTCTTTCACTTGGAATACCAAGATTTTTCCAGATATTAACGGATTCAATGTCACGAGGTACATTATTATCTCCTTCGTAGACCGTTACGGCGAGCATGTTAAGGGGTATTTGCATCCATTTTTTGGAGGTTAAGAACTCAAAGCTCCATTCAATTGCTTCTTTTTTGAAATAATCACCTAAAGACCAATTTCCAAGCATTTGAA
>CAYIEX010000068.1:0-9544 GCA_964362485.1 uncultured Methanosarcinales archaeon
TTCGATCAACAATGAACTGGAATACCTCAGTTTGATTAGTGTTATTCAAAGTATCATTCGCAACAATCCTAACAGAATGAACACCTTCACCTAAATCCAAAGCACTAAGAGACACATTCCATTGGGAACCGGTCTTACTCGAATTCAGGAGGACATTAGTCAAACCAGATTGATTGCTCACATTGAGTAGAACCGCATTAACCACACCCAAAGTATGATCGGTAGCTGAGACGTTAAAAGTTAATGTCCCATTGGTAACATTTGTTCCACTAATTGTAAGTGGAGTTGCTTGCGGTGCAATATTATCACTTAATAGAGTAATATTCCCACTAAAGCCATTGAATCCAACACGATCAGTACAATTTACAGCAGTTCTAAAAGCCCCATTGGACTGTGTTCCTGCCGTAAAATTATAAGTAGTGTTCGTAAATGTAATCGCCCCAGTCGTAACGTTGCTGCCATTAAAAAGCAAGGTACAATTGATCCAATCATGAACATCTGTAAAGTTAAAGCTGACAATTGGAGTTGCCGAAGTAGTATTAAATGAGCCATTCTTCAAAGTAACTACCGGAACGTTATTATCAACAACTACTTGGATACCAGTATGATTTCGTACTGCAGTTGTATCATTCCAAGTGAGTAGAGTGAGGTTATAGTAACCATTTGGAACAGCAGAAGTATTAAACGTGCCACTTTCAAAAACTTGATCATTGGTAGAATCATTTGTAACCGTTAAGTTGTAGATGAAATCGATACCCGTCTGATTAAAACCAAAGGTTACGTTTAAAATGTTCGTACCATTCGTTGTCACACTAAAATTGACGTTACCAGTTATATTTTGTCCAGCCGTAGTAGGACTCAATAAACTCACTCTATGATCAACAATCCCTACAGCAACAACAAGTGCTGCTAGAAGAAAGACCACAATAAAACCAAACAGACGTATTTGTTTCAAATCGCTCACCTTTTTTTTTAATTAAATATTGTAAATGAAGGTCGTTTTTATGACCTTTGTTCTGGAACTAAGTTCCTCCTTCTTATAAAGATTTCGGATCCACGGTGTGACTGTTACCAGAGTATTAAGCAAGAAATAGCAAAATGGTAAAAAACAGAGACAGAAAAATTGCATTTAACAATAAAAATAAATAGTGTTTCACGCTCTAAGTATTATGAAGTACAAAATTAACCCCGCAGAATTGAAAGTTATTGACGATTCTATCGCCAACCAAATTATCCTTCTGCGCGCTGATTTGAATATTCCAATGAGAGATGGAAAGATCAAAGAATTATATAAAATAAAGCAAACACTCCCCACAATCAAATTATTAACGCAAAAAAATACGCTAATCATTATAACCCATCTTGGCGACCCCAAGGGCAAAATAAATCATTTTCTCTCAACTCGTCCAATCGCTTTAAATCTTGCAAAATTATTAAAGCAAAAAGTAACTTTTATTCCCACACATGATCCACAGACAATCACAAAAGAGATACAGAAAGGTAAATCAAAAATCTTCCTACTTGAGAACCTCCGCTTTGACAAACGCGAGGAAAATAACGACGCCTCGTTCGCTCAAGAGCTAGCTTCAACTGCGACATTATATGTAAATGATGCATTCGCTGCCTGCCATCGTCCTCATGCCTCAATAGTAGGCCTTCCGCAAATGCTTCCACACCGAGCCGGCCTTCTCCTCACCCAGGAAATAGCAAATCTCAATTTTGCACTAAATCCAAAAAAACCATCTATCTGGATCATGGGAGGAGCAAAACTAAGCAAAGTAGAGCTTCTTGAACAAGCTTTACAGAAAGCAGATCTTGTTTTAATCGGTGGAGCTCTTGCCTGCGTTTTTTGTAAAGCACAAGGATTTAACATGGGACGTTCAAAAATTGATCCCAACTCAATTACTATCGCCAAAAAAATCCTTCAATGTAAAGAAAGTAAAAAAATCATCCTTCCAGTAGATTTCAACACTGCTGTAACAATTAGAAAAGACGCACCCTCTAAAATTAAATTAACAACTCAAATTCAAGAGGATGATATTGCTCTTGATATTGGCCCAAAAACAATCGCTCTTTTTCAAGAAAAGTTAGAAAATGCCAAAACAATCGTGTGGAATGGGCCGCTTGGATACTTTGAGCTTCCCGTTTTTGGACAAGGAACAAAAAAAATAGCAACCTTTCTTGGAAAACTTGGTGCAATAACCATTATTGGTGGTGGCGAGACAGCACAAGCAATACGACTTTATCACCAGGAGAAGAAAATAACCCATCTTTCAACGGGAGGTGGCGCTTCCCTTGAATATTTAAGCGGAAAAACATTACCGGGACTCACGGCACTTGAGAAGAGATATTAATATCAACATCAAGACCCATTTTTGCAATGTTGACAAAAAGAGCAATCTCACGTTGCATCATTTCTTTGTAATTAAGTTCCGCCGCCTGAGCTCGTTCTAACTCATTTTTTTCACGTTCAACTTGCTCAGCAAAATGATTAAAACGGTATCGTACATCCTCTAATTTTGTAGTAAACGCAGTATTAACTGTAACTTCAGAAAGCGCATCCATCTGACGGTTAAATGAAATAAGAGCATGCTGCAACTCAGCAAGATCAATGCGTCTCAATTCAAGTAAAAAATAATCTAATTCATGTTGGCTTCCAGGAATTTTTCCTGTGCTAATCGCCGCACGTAGATGTTCTACAATGTGTACAATTTGCAATCCTTCATCCCTATAGAATGTAACAAGAGGATCATGAAGATACAATTGTACCAATTCAGCTTTTTCAGGTTGATCAACGAGTTCTAAGTAATGAAGTAGTAATGGTCGCATTGTAAAGAAATACTCAATAATCAAATTTTCCAACTCTTCTTTTCGAGCCACAAAGTCATCCTTTTCACGACTTTGAGCATGAGTGCTTGAGAACAAAGGATCATTCTCTAGTTGTTCAAGCTCTTTACGCCGCTCAGTATAATGTTCTTGGGCTAGACGCAACCGTTGTTCTCGTGAGGTAATGATCTTATGTTGCTCTTTGATTTGTAATTGAAAGTCATCCATCCTCTCTTTACGTTGATGAAGAGCGAGAACCGCAACTAAACCTATCTTATTCAGGAAAACATCGTATTTCTCAATAGCCTCAGCAATATGAAGAATCTTAGCTCGCAAAGTAGTATCTCCACTTTCTTCCAATTGCTCGGAAAAAACAAGAAGGTCTTGAAATGTGTTTTTAATCGAACGATGAAGAATAATAACCTCCTTCCAATCTGCAGAAGTAGAGTTATGAGGGACATGAGTAAAGACAGCATAAAGTTCAACACTCAAAATAGAGCTCGAGAGAATCAACCGACCAAGTTCATCAAGTTGGTTGAAAAAAGAAGTGAAATACTCTTGGCTGTTCTCGTCAAAAGAGTGCTGGGTAAGAATTACCTCTGATTTTTGTGAGAGCCAAGAATCTATCTCATTATAGGCAAGAGTAGACGAACTAACCTGTCTCTGTGACCGAAATAAACCCCAAATTAGCTCTTTTATACCCATTCTTTAATACCCATTGTAATTTTGGATAATTAAGCGTATTTAATGATTTCGAGATCAGACTACCAATAAGAAATATCACACCCTCACAATCCCCTCTCACCATCCACCCCCACAACCACATCCATTCAATCAAAACAATCACTTCCCCACAGTAGTTAATCTTGCACAACGTTTAAAAAGAAAATGAAATTTAAACAATAAAAAGGTGACGAATGAATAATTTCGAACTAAAAAAAGAACAGGAACGGCTTGCGCGTAGGATCTCGCTCCTAGCTCCACCCCTCTCTATTTCCACAATTGGAGCAGCCGAGTGTATAGCACAAGGAAAGGACATTATCGCAAGTGTAGTTGTTTGCAAATATCCCAGCCTTGAAATTATTGAGAAATCAACCTACCATCTATCCGATGCCTATACCTATCACCCTGAATTTGTAGGTTATCGTGAGATGCCCGCTCTGATTGAAGCATTCAATAAACTCGAAGAAGACCCCGACGTAGTTATTGTGAAAGGAACAGGCCTTAACCACCCCCGTCATTGTGGAGTGGGCGTGTACGTCGGTCTCGCCCTCAATAAACCAACCTTTGCCATTAGTGACAAAAACATCTTTGGTGAAATTAACGAAGAAGAAATTATACACCAGAAAGAAAAAGTAGGATTCGTGTATCAAACGCGTGAACATTCTCATCCCTTATTTGTGAGTCCCGCACATCTCATAGATGAAACAAGCATCCGCGCCATACTGCCCACATTACTTCGCTTTCCCCATAAAATGCCTGAACCTCTGCATTTGGCCCATAAATTCGCAAAGAAAAAAGTGAAAGAGAGGTAGAATGAAGCCTAACCTTAAAGAGATCCATAGACGCATTTATCCTCAAATCTCCAATCTTTTTGGGACAGAGCATACTGCTTACACCCCCCCATTATATGTCCAGGAGTTACATCCTAATCTCCAGCGGAGCATCCCTCCTGGGATTGGCACCACAAATCTCATCAAATGGATCCCAACGGCCATTTATCCACAGGAGATTATCCCAATGCCGCCGATGGTTAACCCTAGAAGTAAGTTTCAAATCTGGCTTTCAGGAATTAGCAAATATTTTTCACCACAGGGAGAAGCAGAATATCTTGTTGCGCATGAAACGACGCATGTAATCCAATGCGCGTTCCTACAAGATCAATTCCCCGATGCAAGCGAAGAATACTTTTATCACGCTCTTAATAGCATTGAAAGCGAGGGTCTTGCAGAAGTCATAGCTACGCTTCATTGTATAAACCAAGAAGAAGAATCCATCAGAAAATGTGGTCTAGCGCACATAGCGTTTCATGAAAGATGTTATTGGGTTAAAAGTATTAAGCTTCCGTGGAGCCCATTAGATATTGAGAGGAGTCTTAATTTAACAGGCGCTGACGTAGAGTTTCTTAATTTTTTGCGTAAATACCACTCTTCACAGGACTACAATTACCCCGATGTAGACCAAGAGGATGTAGAACTAATTGAGGAGCACCGTATCTATTGCCAAGGGTTCGGATCCGTAATTAAAAGATTATCCGCAAGTCCACCGACAACACTCCCTACGCTTGTACGTGAACATCATGACGTCCGCTGGAGAAATGAACTACAAGAAAGAATTTACTTGTAGGGTCAGCTTAAAAAATTAATTTTGTGAATTCCCCTTGTAGTCATTGTAGACTTTATTAGTGAAAAAGTGATATTAAGTTCAGATTAAAACATATGTTCAATTGTAGCGAATGAGAATTAAGATTGATCATCAACCTCTTTCAATAAAATCAGCAACTGTCGATAATTTGCAGTAAATTCATTTGCCCATGTTAATGTAAGCGACGAAACAACAAAGAGAACTGTCCCAACAACCGGCACCATAAATAATGAAGTGGAGACAATTAATTGGGCCTTCTCTTTTCGTAATTCACGTTGCAGGATTACTTGAAGTTTTTGTAGTGTCTTATGGCTGCTGGCGAACAAGGCAATGATCTCCTGCGCAATACGTACCTCTTTTTTAATGTAAACTCTAAATATTTTTTCAAGGAGGTTACGGCTTAAATTTAATGAAAAAATTCGGCCAAAAACACCATGCTTTCTCCCTAACTTGCCTAAAATTGACCCCTCCTTCTTGCGTAGTGACACGATTGTTTTGAATTTCTTTTCAACAAGCTGATAACGAGTAAAAAGATCTTGAAATTCACGGGAGCGATGTCCTTCTTCCTGCAACAAGAGCACATACGCCAAAATCTGCTCATAACTAATGATCAGCTCGTGAGCCGTCTGAAGTGATTCATCATTAAGTAATATAAAATCATGATATAACACCACGTCACGGTCAAAATGATGGGTCTGGATAAACTGTTCCAAACAGTGTAATCGATCTTTATCTTGGTTAAGTAGTTTTCGAGAAGCCGAGGCGAACGAACGTTGACAAATTTCAAGCTGTGTTTTCGCCAATTCAGGATTTAACATAGTCAAAGAATTTCTACCATAAATAAAAAGATTTGGGAAAATAAGCCCCAGGTGAGACTTTCAGTATTCTTTTGAACTCACGACCTCCTGATAACTTGATGTGCTTTTGGAAAATTAAAACACATCAGCCAAAATGGCTTTACAAGTCAGGTGCACTACCGCTGTGCTACTGGGGCTTAACAAACTCAAGACCCCGAACCATTTATTAAGTTTTTGTCCAAAAAAGTGCGGATGTCAGCTAAAAACAACCACCTCCTCCAAGGATAATAATATTCCATTTTCATTTTAACTAACTTAATAACTCATGAAGTTAGGATGTAGTATAATCTGATTTATGGACTTAGTTTCACTAACAGATCAAAGGATAGGTGACTAAAGTCAAACACGAGAGTATCACCACGAATCTACATTTTTATGATAAGAGCACTATTTCCACAATAAAAGAACGCTTCGCGAATGTCAAAAAGTGAGATTCTTTTGATTCTGCTTAACTGCTTACGCGCTTTGGTAACTCGGGCACTACATTTCACTTCATAAATGTCGTAGTGATCTCCTTTACGCGCAAGTAAATCAATTTCAGCAGCGAGCTTTTGTTTGCGTTTCTCTTGTTTATAGAGAGGAACGTGTGTTAGAATCAGATCATAGTCCGGCTCAAGTTTGCGCTTAAGCTCAATTACATATTGATCGTGTTTAATGATGAATTCATCACCTAACTACATCAGAAAAGGACTTGCAAGATTATAAATGTTTGTAGTCACTTTAGGATATAAATATAAAAAATATATAACTATTGCAATTCTCGTCGCAAAACCTGATAGGCATTACTAATTTTTTTAAACATTTCCGGGTCACCGCCGTCAACATCAGGATGAAACTTTTTTGCCAGGGCTTTATACTTTTTCGTAATTACTTCCATATCCATTACCCCATCATCAAGTTCCAATACCTCACGTGCTTCTCTTCGAGCATGCTCCAAATCATCAGGTTCCGAGAACTCAGCAAGAAAATCATTAAACGACTTCTCCCCACCTAAAAGTAAAGTCACCTCTCGCTCAATTATCTTTGCAACAAAATAAAGATTCTCCACAAACCTTGTTTGCATTTTATAGTCATAGTGTAAATAATGCCCTTCAAACATCCATGCCGCAGTTGCAGGAGCAGCAACACGGGAATTATGTTGTAATGGTACATCTGTATCATCTTCTTTTACCCCAATCTTGCTAAGCGTATTAATAATATCATTTTTAAACTGAATTGCCCTGCGATCATGAGAATCGCGAATAAGAGGTAATTTATAGTCATGTCCTTTAATTTTAATAGTTGTCATCATGGTTTAGTTGCGAAATATACTCGTTTTCAGGCTAAAATAAGAGTTTCTCTAAAAAGCTTCCTGTATTTTATGATTAATTTGAGATATAGTCATGTAAGAAAAAAGCGCCAACGCCCAGATTTGAACTGGGAATCCCAGAGGGACAGGTTCTCTCTTACCAAATAAGGTATTCAAGACCTGCGCAATACCGGGTTATGCGACGTTGGCATTGTTCGCCATGGCGCGACCAGTGAACTTGCTTCACTGAGTATGCGACGTTGGCAGTTCTAACGTCGCGACCGAAATGTTAATTTCGAGTATGCGACGGTGGCTAAGCTAAACCACACTCAAAACTCCACTTCTCCCATATTTTTATAAAACTTTAGGTTTTAATACCCAAAAGGCAGATGAAACAAGAAGAGTCACCCTGGCAAGTACATAAAACCAAGATTATTATTGGATTTCAAATTCTTCTAAGTACAGCGTTATTCTACCTTCTCTTTAGTAAGATCCACATCGACGATATAAAGTTCCTATTTTTACAATCCGACCCGCTCATCTTTGCTGGAGTGGTAGGGATTAAAGCGGTGAGTATAGCAGCCAGCGTTTTTACTCTCATCACGATTATTTATTTTTTCAACCATAAAATACCGAAACGGAAATTGAGTAAGATTTACTTCAGCAGCCTTTTTTACAATAACCTTGGTGTCGGTACAATTGGCGGAGACACATACAAATGGTTTGCAATCAAAAGAGAAATCAGCTCCAAAGAGCAAGCAACCCTTATTTTAATCACTGAAAAAATAGTAAACTTTTCAATGCTCGTCTCATTCTTTGCCCTCGGATCACTCATCGTTTATTTCAGTTTCCACCCAGCATCAATTATACTTACCATTCCTTTAGCGTTAGTTCTCATTTTCCTTGTACAATTAGTACTCCAAGCATTCACCCAATCGAAATTATTCAAATTTCTAAGCAAATTCAACAAAGTTAAAATTCTCTTTGACCATTTTGAACTATTCTATAAAGTCCAGCCTCTCCATTTGAGTGTCGCAACAGTCTTCTCATTTCTCTTTTGCCTAATGAATGTTGCAACACTTGCCCTGATCGTTCATTCCCTTAATGATTCCATTCCCGTAAGTTTTTCCTTCCTTGTTATTCCCGTTGTAATTCTCTTCACAACCCTTCCATTATCATTCCAAGGTTTTGGCCTACGTGAAATATCGATCACCTACATGTTCTCTTTATTCGGCTACTCCCTTTACATTGGTGCAGTTGCAGCCCTCTTACTTTTACTCGCAAATCTTCTCGTAAGTCTTCTCTCTGGTATTTATGTATTATTTCAATTCAAAAAAAGCCTTGGCAAATCGCAAGAAGATAAAGACTCTTGGCACAACAGAAATTAATACATATTGAAGTCATTTCACATAACATCAATTTAACGTGCCGTACTATTTCTAAAGCGAAGAACAGCATCAATCGCTTTTTTGTGATCAAAATCACGAAAGACAATATGATCGCCTTGCTCTAAGACAACAAACTCTTTGGGAGAAGTTATTTCTTCAAACAAATCCTTTGAGCCGTCAAGTGTGGTTACCGTATCATCACGCGCATGAATAAAAAGAATTGGCGTATCAAACCCACCTACATCCCTTCTTACAGCGTCAGCTAAATCCATAATTTGCGGCAACGCATGAAGGGGAAAACTATAACCACTCAAATGCTTCACCCGCTCTACAGGATCATCAATCGTTCCATAAGGCTCAGATTTTTTCATATATCCAAGCAGAGGAGGAATCAATCTCCCAGTAAGTACATCCGGAACATAGGACGGAGCAAATTCAAGCCCAGGACCCACGGCTACAACTCCATCAAGATGCCGCTCCTCGGCAACACGCAGCGCAATGACACCACCCATGCTGCTCCCTAAAACATACGAACACTGATGCATATCGACCATCTCCCGTACCTGTAAATACCATTCCTCAACCGAATGATTCAAAAGCGCACTAGAAACCATCCCATGTCCCAAAAGCCGTGGAACATAGACAGTATCATTAAATTCACGGTGAATAGCCTCTGCCATAATCCGCAGCTCATCCGGTGTTGAGGTATAGCCATGCACCATCACCCAACAAGTTGAAGAGCCATTCATAATAATATCATCAGCACCGAGTCGAACACCGCGCTCATCAAAGTCCAAATATTGTAAATCTTGTTCATTCTT
>CAYIEX010000069.1:0-9419 GCA_964362485.1 uncultured Methanosarcinales archaeon
GTAAACCTAAAGCTAAATTCGCTCAAATTGAGTCCATGCACCGGGGGAAGCATAAATGCCCTTATTGTAACAAGGAAGGTGTAATCCGTCTTGCTCTTGGTATCTGGCAGTGCCGCAAATGCAACGTAAAATTCGCTGGTAAAGCGTATACTTTTTAGGAGGAAGCTCACTATGTACTATCTTTGTTTTGATTGTGGAAAAAAAGTGGAAGATGAGTATACTAAAACTAAAGTCCGTTGTCCATATTGCGGTGGAAAGATCTTGTATAAAGATCGACGTATGGTTAACAAGGTCAAGGCTCGTTAAGACATTCAATGGCTTCTGCAAAAATAACTCAATTGCAGCTCTTACAGCAAAATCTTCAAAACGTTTTGAGTCAAAAACAGCAAATTGAATCGGAAATTATAGAAGTTAATTCTGCTGTGTCTCAACTTCAAAGCACTTCTTCAGCCTATAAAATAGTAGGTAAGATTATGGTTAGTGTTGCACGTGAGAATCTAATATCTGAATTGGGTGCTCGAGGAGAAGTTCTTGAGATTAGACTTCAAAATTGCACAAAGCAGGAAGAAAAAATCAAAGCGAGTATGGAGAAAGTTCAACAAGAAGTCGTTCAAGAAATGAGGTCGAAAAATGAATGAAGCTTTTGAAGAGGTTGTCGCTAACTTAGAAGCTCTTAAAGAAGAGTCCGATATTAGCAAACGATTTCGGGAAAGAGCAGATAAGATTATTTTAATTTTAAGTAATAATAATCAGATGGCAGTAGAGAAGGCGTTACTCGAGCTTGAAGAAATTAATTCCATGGATTTGTCTTCGTATCATCGTACTCAGGTGTGGGGAGTTATTAGTTTACTTGAGAGTTTGAAGAATTAGGTTTCTAAAGTCCTCGACTCTCACATTTAACTTCGTACCCAAAACTTTGTTTTAACAAAAAGGGAGTTAGGAACATACAAGATATCGCCACTTTCGGTTCTAATTTCAGTTTCCATCATTCCTACTTTTTCCACAATTCCGGAAATTTCTTTTACTTCAACTCGGCTTCCTTCTTTAATATGTCCACGTCGCTGAATTACAAACCACGCCACAAGGTTAGGAATAACATCTTTGAGGCCGACAATAAATGTTAGCACAATGAGCATTAAGATTGCGCCAACAATTAAGTATAGTACAATGGATGTTATTCCTAATTGATTGAGAAATACCAGCAGAGTGATAAGATAGATGACAAATGAAACGATGGAACTAATCCATCTCTCAAGGTCATATGTTAATCCTACTTTTCCAAAGACTTTGTTTAATTCAATTTCCTGGAGGATTTTGAATACTACTTTTTTTAGAAGAATCCCTAATCCAAGTCCGACAAGGAGAATAATGAACCCTATTGTCAGATTGTAGACGTATGATTCAGCCGTCTGTAATAGTTCAACAGCCATGCGGGTTTTTATTTTTTTAGTCGTTTATAAAGCTATGCCCTTCAATTTAATATAAAACCAATTTATTTTATGATTCTTCGTTTGATTTAAAGATTTGTTACGAATTAGCCTCGAAAATGCCAATTATTAACTTTTGCTCATTACCAATTCTCCAAAAGAGTTAAAAAGTGTTGTTCTTCTGAGATGATATGGTTGATTATAATGAGCAAATCAAGCAGCTTGAAGATGAGCTCAAAAAAACAAAGTACAATAAGGCTACGCAGGGTCACATTGGACTTGTTAAAGCAAAACTTGCTATTTTAAAGGATAAGCAGGATTCTCGTGTTGCACAAAAAACAGGAAAGTCAGATCATGGCTATACGGTTCGCCGTTCTGGTAATGGAACTGTAATTCTATTGGGTTTTCCTTCAACAGGTAAGTCTACTCTCCTCAATAAGTTAACCGATGCCAACTCGGAAGTTGCTGCGTACGCTTTTACCACTTTGTCAGTCATTCCTGGAATGATGGAACATCGACAGGCAAAAATCCAAATTCTGGATGTTCCCGGTATTGTTCATGGTGCGGCATCTGGCCGTGGTCGAGGTCGAGAAGTCCTGGCGGTTATTCGCAGTGCTGACCTTGTAATTGTTGTTGTTGATGTTAATCACCCAGAACATTATCCTGCTATTATTAAAGAAGCACAAGAGTCTGGGATTAGAATAAATAAACATCATCCAGAAGTGTTCATCAAGAAAACATCTAAGGGTGGAATCTTAATTGGTAAGACAGTTTCCCTCCATGTGGATGATGAGACCATTAGACAAGTATTACGTGAATTTAAAGTTAATAGCGCTGATGTATTAATTCGTAGCCCTATAAATGTTGATGATTTAATTGATTGTATTGAAGGGCACAAAAAGTATATTCCCGGCATAGTATGTGTTACTAAATCAGATATGGTTTCTACGGCCCACCTTGAAAAAGTGATGCATGAATTGAAAGCAGATATTGCAATTTCGGCCGAGAATAATTATCATCTTGAGGAATTGAAGGAACTTATATTTGAACGTCTTGATTTTATTCGTGTTTATATGAAAGAACCTCGTAAAGAAGCAGATATGGGTGAGCCTTTGATCATTACTCGTAATTCTACTATTGAAGATGTATGTCATAAGCTTCACAAGGATTTTGTCAGCAGATTTAAATTTGCCAGGGTATGGGGAAAATCTACGAAATTTCCCGGTCAGCGTCTTATGCTTAACCATACTCTAGCTGATGGTGATATTCTTGAAATCCATATTAAATAATCTGCTCATTGGAATGTGTGTATTGGGTTATCGTCGCGGTAGCAATCTTTAATAAGGGGTTCTTTTCTTGATCATATATGAAAAAAGTGGCGCTTGTTTTATTGATAGTTACTCTCTTTGTAGTTGCTTGCTCACCGAAGGTTGTTTGTAATGACCCTTATATCCAAGTTGGTTCGGAGTGTTGCCTTGATCAGAATCAGAATAAAGTTTGCGACCAGGATGACCCACGGGATGAGAATTTCTTGCGGCGTGATAGTGAAAATGGTGTTGAGAATTATTCTGTAAATGTGGCTGAAGGAGGCAATTCTACGATTACTTATAGCACACTTGCTAAAATTCAAAAAGAGATCCAGCTTGTTATTGATGGTGAGGCAAGTTGAATAGAAGTTGAAAAAAATCGGTACTATGAACTTGGCGCTCAAAGGAGAGCTGCAATTGTTGTTTTAGATTCACCGTTAACTTTGCCTAACGATTTTATTAAGAATTTTGATGCTTCTGAATGGTCCTATGAAGGGCGCTTTGTCAATTTAAGTGCTTACAAGCATTTATTTAAACCCGTAGGCGAGAGTTCATTTGAAAATCCTACTTTATTTAAAGAATATGCCCAAGAAGGAACATTCGTTCGTAAAGAGACACACGAACGGACTTTCTTGTTAGATCATGGCAAGGTGATCGAATATCAACAACTTAACTGGGAATATGATCGCTACAATTATTTTAAAGGCGAATGGCAAGATAATGTTGTGGTGTACAAAATCTACTGCAATCCTAGCATGGTGGTATATCTACGTCCAGAATTGAAAGATACTCGGCTTACTGTCCTAACAGCAAAAATCGATAACGTAGAATCTGTTTGGGAGGCTACAGTTCAGAATTTTAGACCGGTTATGCTCCAAAAAGCAAATCGAATCTTGAAAGCTTGTGCGGTTGATAAACAGTTCTTTACTGAAATGGAGGATACGGAATCGAATTCAGAGTTTGTTTACTCCAAGCATGATTCTACATATCTACATCTTTATTGGGATATGACCACAACTCTTGAAGCGCCTGTAGAGCGCTCAGCGGAGGATAGGGAGCTCAATACTGTTGAGTTTGTTCGGGTTACATTCGAGAACAAGGAAGATGGTATGATAGAGGGGCCTCTTTATATTGATATTAGAACTATCGCGGATGATGGGCATGAACGTGACTATATCCACGATAAAAAAGTGATTGGTAATTTCCTATCTGGTGAAACAATTACTCGGACTTTTTACCCGGAAGAAGACCCTCAATTTGATGAGAAGTTGGTTATCAAAGTTAAGCTTTATACTGAGGATGGCAGTACTCCTATCCGACCTCAAGAGTTTGTAATTAAAACTTAATTTTGGATTACTTCTTTCTTTTTTTCTTTGTATTTTGAATCGCTAGTTTTAAATATACTCTTTTGGGAGTTAATATTATGTGTGGGATCGTTGGTCTTTTTGGAGAGAAAAATGCTTCACTTAAGGTAGCTGCTGCTCTAAAATTACTTGGTGAACGTGGGCGTGATGGATTTGGTATTAGCAATGGAAAGAAGCTTAAATTTGGTTCATTATCATCATTGCATCTCCCTGGATCGATAGTGTTAGGACATGCACTCCATGCGGTGGTTGGGGTTGTTGCTCAGCCTATTGTCAAAAAAGGTGTTCTGGTTGCTAATTGTGAAATTTATAATTGGGAGATATTAAACACACAATATGGGTTTAGTGCAACTAATGATGCTGATTTTCTTTGCTCATTTTTAGATAAATTTGGTGTTGGGAAATTACGGGATCTTGATGGCGTTTACGCCTTTGCGTACTTACGAGATGGGGTACTATATCTTGCGCGTGATATTATGGGAGAAAAACCGTTATGGTATTCTCATACTCGAGATAAATTTGCATTTGCTTCAGAGAAGAAGGCTCTTGAAGCAATTAGATTTTTGGATGTAACTGAATTAAATCCGCGACAGATCTTGATCTATTCTGTTAAAGACAATGCGTTTCAAATAAAAACGAGGCCATTTTTTCGAACAAAACCTGAGTTAAGTGTTACGTATTCTGCAATTAAAAAAAGAACAGCAACTCTTCTTGAAAAAGCGATTCTTAAGCGGATCCCTCAGCAAAAGTTTGGTCTTTTATTTTCTGGTGGGATAGATTCAACATTTTTAGCGTATGCTCTTAAGAAAAAAGGCTATGATTTTACGTGTTATACTTGTGTTCTTGACACTGATCAAGTTGTTCCATCCGATTTAATTCAGGCGCAAAGGGTCGCTTCAGAATTGGGTTTGACTCTTCAGATTCGTAAGATTAAACTTAACGAGATGGAGCGTTATTTGCAAAAAATTGTTCCTCTTATTGAAGACTCAAATGTGGTTAAAGTGGGTGTTGCTGTACCTTTCTACGCGGCTTGTGAAATGGCACGCGAAGATGGGTGTAAAGTCATTTTCTCTGGTCTTGGGAGTGAAGAGATTTTTGCTGGATACGATCGCCACAAGAAATCTCCTAATATTAATGAAGAGTGTTTATCTGGCCTTCGCAAAATGTATGAAAGGGATCTGTATCGTGATGATGTTGTTACGATGCATAACGGTGTTGAGTTACGTCTTCCTTTTCTTGATGTTCATTTAATTCGCTACGCATTACGGGTTCCGGCACGTTATAAAATTAAAGGAGACACGGGGAAAATGGTCTTGCGTGAGATTGCTCTTGAGAAAGGCATTCCTGCTCCGTTTGCTTTTGCGAAGAAAGTTGCTGCTCAGTATGGATCAAAGATTGATTATGCGCTTGAGAAGCTATCACGCAAAGGTGGATTTCATTCTAAATCAGCGTATTTGAAAACATTTTATCCAAATCATAATGTCCGGTTAGGGGTTCTTTTCTCGGGAGGGAAAGATTCTACCTATGCTGCGTATATTATGCAAAAACAAAATTATGAACTTGCGTGCCTCATTAATTTGATTTGTGAGAATAAAGATTCGTACATGTTTCAAACTGCAGGAATTGAACTCGTTCCTTTGCAGGCGCAAGCATTAGGTCTTCCTCTTCTTTGCCAGAAGAGCAGCGGTCTTAAAGAGAAAGAATTGATTGATTTGGAAAGAGCGCTCGGTGAGGCTAAGGCGAAATTTAATGTAGGGGGGATTGTAACCGGGGCGGTGGCATCGGTGTATCAGCGAGATCGTATTGAAAAGATATGTGACAAACTTGGACTTAAAGTATTCTCACCTTTATGGCATAAGGAGCAATCTCTGGAGGTGCAAGAGTTATTGCAGTTTGGTTTTACATTCGTGTTAAGTGCTGTTGCGGCGGATGGTTTTGACCATTCTTGGCTGGGTCGTACGATTACGCCCGAGGATCTGAAAAAGTTGTTAATACTTCATAAAAAGCTTGGTATCAATGTTAATGGAGAAGGCGGAGAATATGAGTCACTTGTTCTTGATTGCCCGTTGTACTCTAAACGGGTTGTCATTGATGAATTAAGCGTTATTGAAGATGGAAAGTATACTGCTCGGATCGTAATTGATAAGGCTCATCTTGAGGAAAAATAATGGTTACACCGCTCATTTTACTTACTGGATATTTAGGGAGTGGTAAAACCACTTTGTTACAGCATGTTTTACGGAATAATGACGGTCGGAGGATTGCAGTTCTCATGAATGAATTTGGTGAAGTGGGGATTGATACGAAAACGATTCGCAAGGAAACTATTGCAATTAAAGAGTTACTAGAAGGATGTGTGTGTTGTTCTTTACTTGGAGAATTTAGAGCAGGTATTCAAGAGATCATTCGATTGTATAAACCGGACCTTATTATTGTTGAAACAACAGGTATTGCGGAAGCTGATAATTTGGTACTCGATGTGAATAAGATTTCAGGGGTGAAGCTTGTTTCAGTTGTAACGGTTGTTGATTGTACACTTGTTGTTCGTTTTCCTTCATTAGGTCACAACATTACTCTGCAAATTGCTGCAGCAGACGTGCTTGTGCTGGGTAAGGTTGATTTAGTATCTCGGCAAGAGCTTACTGAGGTGGAGAAGAAAGTTAGAGAAATCAATTCTACTGCGACGCTTGTAACAGCGGTTCGTGGAAAAGTGGACTTATCTCAACTCATCCCCTCCAAACGTGCTCTTAAATTTTTTATTCAATCTATCCCTGATCATGGGATGGAATCTTTTTCAGTTCCCATCAAATCTATTAATCGTGCTCAGTTAGTTGCATTCTTGAAGCAACTGCCTGCAAGTATCTATCGGGTCAAGGGATATGTTTTAGTTGGAAGGAGTTGGTATCTTGTTAATTATGTTGGGGGCAGGTGTACAATTGAGCGGAGTGGGAAACAGGGTGAATCGAGGTTGGTTTTTATTGGGAAGGATGTGAAAAAGGTGAAGGGAAAAGTGGAGAGGATGCTTAATTCATGAGTGGGCAAACTTTTATATATTTCATTATAATCATATGCTATAAGGTGGGCAGATGAAAAATTACATTTTAGTTATACTTATACTTCTAATCGTGTCAACAACTGTTCTTGCTGAAGATGTATCGATTCTTCCCGTCGATGAACAACCACCGGACGTGACACCTGACGGTGCAGCCCCACCTGCTGCACCGGAAGAACCGGTCGCACAACCCTCCATCTTCTCCACCGTTCTCAATCTTTTTCTTGAACAATTTTCTGTGATTTCTGGCGAACTCGTTCGCATTCAAGCTCACTTATCGTATGAGAATAGTTCTCCGATTACCAATGAACCAATTGATTTCTATGTTGGCGATACTAAAATTGCTACGCAGCGAACTGGTGATACGGGTTCAACAACGCTGGAGTGGGATTCTTCAGAGTTGCCTCCTGGCGTGTATATCGTGGGACTTAATTATCAAGGCAACGGACAATTGCAATCAAGCAACGCTCAAGACCAATTGACGATTAAACCAAAAGAAGAATTGAATTTTCTCACCGCTGCTGTTGTCGCCGAACCTTCTAATCAAGCAGTTCAAGAAGAACAAGCATGTACTCAAATACCTTACGATATTCAACAACCAATTATCGGTTCGTGCACTGAAACATATCCTGCAATTGTCTGTGATGACTTTCCGATTAATTCCAGTTGTCATCAAACAATGCAGGACGTAACGCATGATTGCGTCACGGGATATCAAACTGTCACGCAGTATAAGCAGGAGTGTCATACTACTGCTCTGATTATCAATAATCACTTTGCCATTCCAACATTAGAGTATAATTGTAATGCTGCTGAAGAGGGTAGTATTATTACCGTTACATGTGATAGTAAATATGATGGTGATGGCAATGGTCTCTGCAACTCTGGTGAGAGTTGCTTACAGTATGAAATACAGGGGGAAACTATCTCTGCTAAGGAACGCAATTCACAAGATGAGTTTAGTGAATCTGATGATAGCTTCCATCATGAGCAAAGTGATGTGGAGGTGCGAGAATGAGAACGCTTTTTATCTTTATCGTTGTAATTTCGGCCCTTGCCAGTTCTGCTTTTGCTGCGTATGATTACGCCACCAATCCCTCCAATTTTAGTTACTGTTACAACGTAGATCAGGGTAGTGGAACAGGGACAGAATTATGCAGTAGTGGTGTTTATAATGGAACACTCACGGGAAACACTGCCTGGAATGCCTCCGCACGATTTAACGGTGGCGTCAGCGCCGGTGCTGCCAATGCTTACATTGATTTTGGTAATCCCATTGCGGGATTAAGCAATGGTAATAATTTAACGGTTAGTTTGTGGTTCAGGCAGCGAAGTGGCACATCCAATAAAGAGTTTTTTGAATTAGGAGACGGAAGTACCGTATCCACGTTTCATATCCAAACGATCAGTGGAACCAATAACATCCGCTTTGGAATTTGGCAAGCGGCAAGTGGGGGTAGTTACCGCTATTGGGATAGTACGAGTAACATTACACAGGAAACTAATGGGTTCCACCATCTTTTCTTTCAAATGACTATTGGAACAGAAAGTACTACTCGCGTTCTCGTTGACGGACAAAATATAAGTGGCTCGTGGGGTGGCGATGCCCTTGGCAGTCCCTATGGTAGTAATAGTTTTATGCGAGTAGGATCTTATGTGGGTGGGGGAAGTCCGGAAGGAGACGTTGATGACATTCTTATTGGATATAATCGACGCTTGCTAACAGAAGCGCAAATTCAAGATTTAGCAAATGATCTCACCTCTGCTCCCGTTCTCTCCGCATTCAACTGTACTAGTTGTAATATCCCTTATGGTGACAATGAAACTCCCTACACCACGTCGGATACAACACCTACCTTTACATTCAGTACCGATGTTAATTCGTACTGTGCTATTGGTAAAACCAATCAAAGTTATACTGGCTATGGAGCAAGTCGTAATTGTACGGGAGGAGAAGGAACAAAATCGCACACCTGTACATTGACTGCTCAGGATGAATTGACCCAAGCTCTTGATTATGTGTACTTGAGTTGTGGCAATCCAAACAACCTTTCCCTTGCTGGATACAGTGGAGCGTTGCAAATGGATATTACTTCCATTGGGGTCAATGCTATTGATCTTGGGATACAGAATAGTAAAGTGTGGCCTGGTGCAACGGTGTATAACGATCAGCAGGTATATTTGAGAAGTATTACCAACCAACAAGTGCTTGCAACTGTTGATCGTGTTGTTGTCTATGGTAACCAACGTTGGCTGCTCAATTTCGAGA
>CAYIEX010000070.1:0-9397 GCA_964362485.1 uncultured Methanosarcinales archaeon
TTTCTACGAAAATTTCTGCCCTTTGTATATACAACGGACAGGATAATTTGTACGATTAATTCTGTCCGTTGGTATATGTTCCGCTAAAATCGAAGCCGAAACTTCCATCCCTTGCTTGCATACGAAACGTGAATTTTCCGCGTGGTTTTAGATTGTTTTCTACTTTTGGTGTGTGCCAGTCGGCTGAGGCTTGATTCCATTGTTTGATGTGTTCTGCTTGGGTGTAGAATTTCCATACTTTTTTGACTGGCGCTTTGATGACCACCTGAATTGAGATGGTTGTTTTTTTCTCCATGAAATATAGAGCGGCTAGTATTTTATATATTTTTGGCTTTTATGGCCTTGTGCTTTAGGGTCTCTGACACAAATCTTTTTAAATATGGCTGCGCTTAAGCACTTATGGGGAAAAAGTGTATCATTTGTCATGCTGAGGCGGTTTATCAGATCAAAGATACATCTGATTACTATTGCACTGATTGTGCTCATGAAAATTTTGGTGATATTAGTATGCTTGTGAAAGTTGAAGAGCAGGCTCAACGGTTGAAACGTTTTGTTGAAGCGCGATTAGATGAGGATGAACATGAAGATTGGTAACATTAGTACTTCGAAGCGAGAGCTGATTGATATTACAAAAGCGTGGCTTATTATTTCGCTTGCGTTTACGTTCGTGTTTTCAGGGGCAAGTTTGTTGTCCGGGAATTTTTCATTTGCAGCTCTTGGAAGTTCTCAGTTTTGGATCTTGTTTGTTGTTGCTCTTTTTACGGCAGGAATTGGTTTTTTATTGCACGAACTGGCCCACAAGGTTGTTGCACAACGGTATGGGTGCGTCGCTGAGTTTCGCTCGTTTGATGAGATGCTCTATTTAGCACTTGGTCTAGCAGTTGTAATTGGATTTTTGTTTGCAGCGCCTGGGGCGGTAATGATTTCAGGTATGATTACGCGCAAAGAAAATGGTATTATTAGTATGGCTGGACCCATGACCAATTATGTTCTAGGTGTGCTGTTCTTTGGGTTAGCGTTTGCTTTACCCCCACTGGCGTTTATCTTTTTGATTGGCTTTTCGGTGAATATGTGGCTTGGTCTATTCAATATGATCCCTTTTGGTAATTTTGATGGTGTGAAGATTTTTTATTGGGACAAAATCGTGTGGGGTGCTATGGTGGCATTTGGAATCTTTGCGGTGTTTTTTCTGAGAAATCTTGTGGGTATTTAAGCGTTTTTTTGATACCTTGTTTCGGGAGGCATCATGATCGGATCTTCTAGTTCCTCTTTTGTTCTGATTTCAAAACGAGGAAGCTCGTACGCTGGTTTTTCTATAATTAATCTTCCTCCGTTATAATCAAAAAAATCTCTCCATTCGTTTTTGAGTGGATACGGAAGCATATACGCTGATCCAAGAGTTGCAGCAAGAGTAAGGTACAGAACGGAGTCGGGAATTCTCTTGAATTTTTTCTCAAGTGTCATGGTTCTTGGATTTATTGTGTTCTATAAAAAGTATCTTGTCTTTTGTGTATTTTATGTGATTGCCGTATGGTGTTGTTGCTTAGGGTTTACAATATTCGCTCATTAGCGCGGCGAGGGGAGTTGGTTGATGGGGCAGTTGAGCAATTGCATTGCAGAGGTTATCGTGGTGTTCGGTAATTTTGGCAATGCCCTCCCGGTAGCCCTGATTGTATTGATGTTTTCCATGATAGTACCCTACTGCTACGGCAATACATCCCGCGAGAACAGCGCCAGCGAGAAAGGAATAGAGTGGTTTGAAATTAGGGTGGGGTTGGATAGACAATTCAGTGGCTTGTCCGTCTTTTGTGGTGCGGTATTTGTCTTCCATTGGAGTTAGCAACTCCTAGTTGAACCACTTGATAGAATTGCAATAGACGTTAATTTTAGCGCAAAGGCCGGATTCAGCTGCACAAATATATTTGGTTTCTTGACAGAATGTTTGGCTTTCACTATGATCGTATTCATTACAGACCGCGATTGAGAGGTTGGCAAGTGTTTTTTTATTATCTGGGCAATTAACATCCAAATCCAAGCATTTGGGGATATCATCTTTAGCAGCATCGCAGAAAAGATTGTGTTCTTCTGGCAATCTATAACATTTTTCATAGATGGCGTAACCTATGATACTAAGACCAATTACCATGGATTGTATTGCTTTTGTTAGGTGGTCCATTCTACTTCTGTTTCCACTCGCGATCAAACATGGATCCAAAGTAATCAACAAAGAATGGTGCTTCAATCCAAACTGCACAATCATAACTTCTATGGACTTTCTCGTCGTCGGTTAAAAAGAGCATGAGTTCTTTATTGTCAACCATACAGAAGCGAGCGTTGGTATTTTTGTGTTGCTTGACTTTAGCTATCTGTGACCAGCCATCAATGGATTCTTTGGTTGCATTGTGTGGTACAGAAACGCGGATTTCAACACCGGTTTTTGCAGCACGGCGAAGATGGTTACCAAGACTTTCTAGTTTGCGATCGGAACCTGCTTTGGAGGTCATTAAAGTGATGCTTTTCTTGGCGTTTTTTATCATCGTACTGAGATGCTCGTAAGCTTTATCTTGGCCGCGGAAAGCACCGGATCGATCAGTTGGGTCAACGAGTTTAATACCTTCGGTGTGAAGAGTATTAAGTTGGTCAAGGACATCACTGTCTTTTAGTTGAGATAGAAGTGTGTTTCGTTGGTCTGCTTCTTCGTGAACTTTCTTTTTAACACGTTCAATTACTTCAGCTGGAGGAACAGCGAGATACTTGATGGGTTTTCCTACTTTTACGATAATGAATCCTTTTTTCTCAAGGGATTCAAGAACATCATAAGCTCGAGAGCGGGGAACGTTGGAGATGTCGGATAATTCTCCTGCGGTTGATACGCCACGGCTGAGTAGAGCAATCCAAAGTTTACTCTCGTAAGAATTGAGACCGAAGTCTTTGAGTCTGTTCAAAAAATCCTTTTGTACGATCATAGTGTTTTTCCTCCATCTATCACTTCTTCAAACACCTATGATCACTCTTTGGGTTAATATGATAAGATATGGATTTTTGGTTTATTTATAAAGCTTTCGTGGCAATTAGTACTTAGGAGTAGTTATTGTCCTGGTTTTATTTATGGCTCTGTTAGATTTACTGATCGTCAACCGTAAAAAGGCGACTGTCTTTGACTTGAAAAAGACCACTGCGAGCGCCTGCGTCAAGCCATCCATGGGCGTAATTGAGGGCGGCGAAAGCGAGGACAGCGTCTTTTTTTTCCTTGTAAAAGAATTGGGCATCGTTGTAGTAACTTTCAGCCATCATATAGAAGTCTTGTGCTTGGGCAAGTTGGTTGGGATTGAAAGCAACTTTTGCTTTGTCAAGTGCTTCTTTGGTGATGGTGAAGTATTGGTGCAGTTTTTCAGGGGTGATGGTGGAGTTCATGGATAGAAAATAAAATTGAAAAAAATAAAAATCTAATTCGCGCCTGCTGCTTTAGGCCTGCGAACGGTAATGGGAAGGATTCCTTCATCAAATTCAAGCATGGCAATTTCGATTATGTCATAGTTGATTTTTTTAAGCTCTTCAGGTGTTAACTTTACTAAAAATGGGGCACCCATAGAGAGTTGCAAAGCGCGGGATCCAATCATTCGTGCTTTTTCGTATTTGGTAAATTCAATTTTTTCTTCTGTTGCGGCTTTCATGGTGGTGGAATCTCTATTTTACATACTGATTTAGCACGTTTCTTAAAAACTTTGCCTTGTCAATTGCAATATCAAGCATTGTTTGGATGTCATCCATACTTAATGGTTCGTCTCCACCTTTTTGAAGGGCAGAGATAATCCCATGGTCATCGGATGCTACAGTCAGACGAGCTTGGTAGGCTTTCTCCTCCTCAGCGAGTGGATCGACAAGGAACTGTCCATTAATTTTATACACGGTAATGGGGAGAGGCTCTTTGATGATGGGAAGCTTTCTATCTGTCTTGTGCTTGTAATCAATTGCGCCGGTTTTTGGGTCAACTTCTGGAAATCGTGCAGAGCGAAGAGCAGCAAGAGCAGCAAGACCACACGCATCGTAAAGGTTTCCTGCGTCGTTAATAGTAATAATGTCGACAGTCACAAACCATGCTTTTTCACCTGGCGTAATGCAGAGTTTCTTAAGATCAATTGCTTTTGCTTCACGGATACCACGATCAATAACACGAGCGAGTTCTACGGCTTTAATGCCGGGAGGACCAGGTTCGTACTCAGAACTTGATAGGGGCAAAAGCTCAGCATTGACCATAATTCCACCCTCATCGGCTGTATCATTATATGGTTTTTCCATGGCTAGCTTGACTCCGGCAATGACTACGGTGTCGCCAATACGGACACGAGCTGAACCTTCAGCAGTAAATGAAATGTTGAGTTCAATATTGATTGGCTCACGGTACTCTAGGAGAGTGCGGTTGTCAAGGCGTTTATTCTGTGCTGCAAGAGCCCAGATTGTTTCAGTGTTAACGATCATTTTTTACTCCTTGGGAAAACGCTCTTTAAGCGCTTTCTTTTGTAATTGATAGATTTGTTCTGTTGCAATTTTTCCCATTTCAAGTGCTTTAATGAGATCTGCTTTAGCGATTTCTCCATCCATTTGAAGAAGGGTAATCTCTTTACTGTTGTGAGTCATGGCAATGGGTATGTCAGATACAGCAGCGGGATAAGATTCTTCATTATAATCTAGGTCAGCAACGACAGTTCCATCAACTTGACCAACGGCAACGGCACTAATCATATCTTTCATAGGAATTCCCGCATCTGCAAGGGCAATAGCGGCAGCGGAAATTGCTGCACAGCGTGATCCAGCGTCAGTTTGAGGTAAATCAATAAAGACATCTACGACTGCGTTTGGAAATGCGGAAAGATCAATAACAGGTTCGAGCGAGTTGTTCATAACCATGGAAATCTCTTGGGAGCGTCTCGATCCACCGGGACGTACACGCTCACCAGCACCTGAAAAAGGCATCATACTATAGTGGCAGCGTAAGATTCCTCGTTTTGGGTTTTGTAAAAATTTTGGAAACATTTCGCGGGGTCCATAAACAGCAGCGTAGGCGAAGGTGTTACCAATTTTAAAATAGGCAGATCCATTAGCATTAGGAATAACGCCTGCTTTTGCTTCCATGGGACGTAGTTCATCGAAACGGCGTCCGTCTAATCGTTTTGTGTATGTCATTTTTAGTTCAGAAACGCTTCAACGCGATCAGTTAGTCCCTCAAGATGGGATTTTGCCTCAATTAATTTGATTGCTTGTTCAGCTTTGTATTCTCCTTCGGGGGATCCATGGATCCACACTAAACCGTTTTGGCCGACGGTGATTTCACAGCCTGTTTTGGTCTTGAGAAGGTTAATCATACTACCTTGTTTTCCGATAATGCGGGGAACTTTAAGGCTGTTGACTTTCATGATGCGGCCTCCGTCTACTTTCATGAGATCGGGGCCACGCATGGTTAAATCGATTAAGTTTTGTGATGTGACATTAATAATGCTTACCACAACATAATCGCCTATAGCAAGAATTTGACTCAGATCTTCTTCTTTTTTAATAAAACGGGTTGTTGCGTCACGAACATTAAGCATAGCTGAGTATGCGGTTGCTGTGTCGACACGCCAGCCGCTCATGGTAATATCAGTAATTCTGCCAATAATGCGGTCGCCGATTTTTGGGATATATGGTCCTGATAACGGTGTTATCTTTAGAACACGGCCGTTTACGGAGGCTAATCCCAATACTTTAGAATATATTCCATTATTTTCTCGGTAGGTATTCTCACCGGGTAGAAAATCCATCCCTTCTGCGAGTTGTTCGCCAGGGATCACTACATCTCGATCCTGTACAAGTACTTCACTCATTGTATAACTCCACCTTTTTATCAAAGGGTATTTTTTTCTTTTCTCTAGAGTAGGTAGAATTATGGCTTTATTTTAAAAGGTTATGGTTAAAAAGAGGTGGTATTGGGGTATGGTATGTGTTTTCGGGATATAAGAATTTATAATGAAACGCGGATTTGGCAATGAAATGGTTATTTTTGCTTATCTTGGAACGAATGTTACTGCGGTTGAGCAGGATATAGAGATCGATTACAGTTATCGTGTTCAATTTCGTAAAGCATGGGGATCTGAGGATGTTGAGAAGGTGATACTTAGTGATCATGGTAGGGGAAATCATGAATTAAATCCTCGAGATGGCATTGTGAGTCTATTTAATGTTCAATCGCATGAGAGTCCTGATGTTGTTGAGGCTCTTTTGGGGAAGAGGGCCGAGGAGTCATTTAAGAAAGGTCTATATGCGCCCTTTGTATCAATTAATCATGTTGAATTATTTAAACGGGGATTACCTACCATTTTTCAGCTGGAACGGGTCGCAGCAAATCCAGTTGATTTTACGGGACTTATTCAACTCAATGCTGATGGTGATCGCGAGTTTCCACCCCATCACAATTACTTTATTGAAGAAAAAGCAAAGGTTGATGTGTTTATGGATCAATACGCAAGAGCTGCTGCCAATTCTCGTCATGGAAGACCAATTCTTGAAGGTTATTTTAATGCCTTGAAAGAAAAGGGGTATATGCGTCCGCTTGAAGCTGTGTTTGGAAAACGGTGGATGAAAATATTGGGTCAGTCATAAATAACAAGAATCAAGACAATAAATAGAAATATAAAAATAATAGGGATTAAAAAAATACTAAATTCTATTTTGTTAATCTTCGCAGCTCATCGATGTCGAGTTTCTTGAAGCGCTTGTCTTTAGAATCGATAAATGCTGCATCAACACGTTCAAGGTTGAAATCGGTTTTGAGGAATTCACGAAGAGCACTTAAGCCTAATTTGAAACCTTCCTCGATACTCATACCGACTCGGTACCGTTTCTGTAAGATGGCGTCGATTTCAGTTTCGCCTTCTCCAATGACGGTTGCTAGGTACTGGAAGTAGAGTCCGTATGGCTCGGTTAAAAAGAGTTTGATGGTTCCGTCTTCTTCAACGCCGCCAACAATTAATGAAACGCCAAATGGACGAAGGCCGGCACTTTGGGTACAAATCTGTTTCATATCACACATTTCTTTGACGATTGAAAGAATGTCGATTTTGGAGTCGTAGGTTACATAGTGCTGTTGAGCACGGAGTTGAGCGCGATCCACAAGGACGCGAGCGTCAGAGATGATTCCGGCGGCGGTTGCGGCAATATGGTCGTCAACACGGAACATTTTTTCAATGGCTTCAGGAACCATGAGTTTGGATGTGACGCGTTTGTCGGCAACGAAAACAACGCCGTCTTTACAGGCAATTCCAATTGCGGTTGAGCCTTGTTTTACAGTCTTTTTAGCGTATTCTACTTGAAGTAATCGTCCATCTGGAGAAAACATGGTGATACTGCGATCGTATCCCATTTTATCGATCATTTGTTTACTTTGATTCATTGTGACACCTCACTTTTTGTGTAGAACGGACCCCACCTTTTTAAGTGTTCCCGATGTTATAACGGATTTCATTATGATGGGGGTGTTTTTAATCTTTTTGATTAGAATGATAGCCGCTTTGATTTCATCGACACTGGTATGGTTGACTTTGAGTACGAAGTGGGGGTAGTTGAATCGCTCCTTGATGAAGATGGGACTCGCTTTCGAGGCGCCAAATTCGCCGAGAAACTGAAGTATGGCTTTCTCAATAGTGTCTTTGATTTCTTCTGCGGTAAATTTGTCGTGGCTCAGAATTTCAAACGCTACGTAGCGCTTCTTTTGCCGAAGTGTGGGCATGAGGGCCATGGGTTGTTTGAATCGCTAAGGTTATTTAAGATTATGGTTTTGGATTAGGTGTGTCTTTCACCCAAAATTTTATAAAGAAATTACGGTGTGTTGGTGTTAATAGCCCCGTGGTGTAGTGGACACATATATGCCACATTAGCATAGAGCCCTTTGGAGGCTTTGACCGCGGTTCGAATCCGCGCGGGGCTACTATTTTTTGACTTTTGTGGCAATGCGTTTTCTAAAATTATATAAATTTGATTCATTTCTCGTACTATTATGCAACTTGAAGACATACTTGAAGTGAAATCTGTAATCAACGAAGACGATGCTAATATTCTCTTGTCACGGGGATGGAGATTACTCAATGTGGCAACGGAAAAGCTTATTGAGGAAAAGCAGGAAGGGCATAAAGATGTTGCATTTCTGGGTTTTGTTTATGAAGATTATTCTCCAGTTGTTGTACGCAGAGAATATCAACAAACAACGTATGTTTTGGGAAGGTACAAGTAATTGTTTATTTATTGTTGGTAGTTGTGTTTACTGTGCTGTTTTTTTTGAACATTTTGAAAATTTGAATATCGTAAGAGATATCCGCATTTACTTCAATACTAAATAAACACCTATTATCATGATGATGAAGAGGGTTGATTTTTTGGCCAGGACTTTTGCAGAGATGTCTTCTTTGAAAATGGTGGGCCAGTATTGCCGAGCGATGATGGTAATTACAATAACGATAAATGGTTGAATTGAGACCACTGCTTCGACGATGGACACTTTTTGCAAGGTTAGAGCGTAGGTAAACGTAGCGAGGCCAAGGAATGTTACAAATTCTTCTGCTATGAATAGTTTAATGTTCTTTTTGAACTGCGGAAATTGAACCTTGATTTGTTTGCGAATAGTACTGATAAGCAATAATGGCAATGCCACGAAGAAGGAGAAAATAGTTGCCCACACAAAGCCGGTTGACCAGGTTGCTGTTGTATAGAGATACTTGTACGTAACTATGCCGATTGCAATGAGTAATGATGTTACTATCATGTACCCGAGTGACTTATTAAATTGAATTTTTCCTTTCCAGGTGAGGAGCGTACTTGCAATGATAATAATAGCAAAGCCTACGTATTGGGTAAACGTGAGCAATTCGCCAACAATGAAAAAAGCGAGAAGGGGGACGAACATTTTTCCAATTGAGAAGAGAGATACAACGGTTGATGTGTCATCGCTTTGAAGAGCTTTATAGTAGGGGTAGAGATAAAGTGTATTTTCGAGACCGAGAATGATAAGAAGAGGGAGTTGAGCTAGGGTTGGTAAGTTTGGTGTTTGAAATAGAAAGATGAACGGAATAAAAAGAAGGTTGAGAAGGGAGACATAGAAAATGAGAACATGAGTGTTTTTAAAGATGTGGTTGGCAAAATAATTGTCAATCATATTGGCTATGGTGAAAAAGAATGCTGCGATAAGGGTGAAGATAAGCCAAGTCATGGCTACAATGAAATTTGCCCACTATATAAATTTGTAGAAAAGGATAGGGAAGAAATCTTTTGGTATCTATCGTACTGGAGGGCGTGTTCTCTTTTTTGGATGCCGGGGAAGAGCTTTTTGGGGAAGGCTTTTTTGAAAGCGTTCTTTTAAGTCAGCAAGCAT
>CAYIEX010000071.1:0-9391 GCA_964362485.1 uncultured Methanosarcinales archaeon
TTGTCGGAATTAAAGAACATTTTTTACACAAAGATTCCAAAATTAGAGAAGTTAATGTATAACCAAGCAATGGATCATAAGCTCTATGACAAAAATCCAAATACGGTGCGCCGATCATACATGCTAGGGGCAGGCAAATATGTTTTTGCACTGGTGGTTGCGGGTCTTATTGGATTTTCAAATACTTCTTTTTTAGTTGTTGCTTTTGGAATTTTTGCACCGGTGGTACTGCTAATTTACGGAATGATAATCTATTTGAAATCGCTTGATAGAGAAGGGAAAACGAAAGTGGATATTGCACTTAAGAAGAGTTCTTTTTTCAATGTGGAAGTGGGGTTGATCATCACTTTGTTGATTCTTCTGATTCTACTTCCCAATCGTGAGAAGGCCCTTTATACTACTTTAGCTTTATTGTCCTCATTTTGTGCGGGAGCAGTTGTTTTGTATTATGCACATCGAATGCCAAAGTTAACTCTGCAGGGAGCCCTTTACAAGAAAAAATATGAAGATTTGCGGCAATACCTCAAAACCTATCAATTACGAGAGGAGAGAATCTTTAATGAGTTTTTACCTTATACGATTGCGTTTGGTATTCAAGATTATTGGATTAAAAAGTTCCAGGATTTGACAAGTACGCCGGGAGCTGAGACGCGGAAATGGTATAGTGGGGGCATGACCTCAAGTTCGTTTGGTACTTTTATGAAATCGATGAACTCATCGTTTGTAACATCGCCTAAGAGTAGTGGATCAGGTGGTGGTTTTGGTGGTGGTGGCGGCGCTGGTGGTGGAGGAGGAGGAGCGGGGTAGAGTTATTTTGTTGATCTTCTCATTCATTATTTCCTCATTAAAAAGTACAAACTGGTTCCTAAAATTACAATTATCAATGCCTGAATTTCAAGTCCTTGAAATGGTAAACTGGCCCAGGTAAAGGATATGCCAAATGCGCCTAGAATGAGTGGGAAGACGCTGGTTACACAGGAGCTGCATACGCCCGTTGCAAGTCCACCAATAGTTCCAACACAGGCAAGGGTTCCGGATTTTTGAACTTTCTTTTTTTCTTTGTAGCGCAGATAGCCGTAGACGGAATTAATTGCAACAAGGGCGGCGATAGTTATTGTAAAGATTATTCCTAGGAGGAGTTTGCCCCAATGGATTTGGTCGGCATAGATGCCAAGGTATTGCAGGGTGATGTAAAATTCACTGATGTAGATAGTAAGGGCTAGATAGAAAATGAAAATACCTAAAAGCCAGTATAGGTAGGGCTTGCCAAAAATGGTATTGAATTTCATTGTGGTGTTTTTAGGTTGCATTAGGTGAAGAGTTGGGCATTGTGATTAACTTTTACTGTACGATTAGTTTTCCACTGCCCATACCCATGGAACAACCAAATCCAAATTCACCAACCGTCATTGGTGTGAATTCGATTGCATTTTTACCCTCATCAAAGCTTCCGGTGATGTCTAAATCAGGGATTGTAAATGAGCGAAAACATCCTTGAAGTCTGCTGGTGTCTCCTACGAGCTGTACTTTTTTCCCGGCCTTCACCGTTATTGTTTCAGGATGATAATTTAGCTTCCCCCAGGTGAGATGGCGTACTTGCATTTCTTGTGTATCATAATCTTCAGGAAGAATTATGGGTGCTTGTTCTTCTTGGAGTATGGTTTGCGGCGGTTTTTTGAATTCTTCTTTCTGGAAAAATATAGTATACGTAGCGGCACTGAGTAGCGCGATGAGTGTCATTAATCCGATTATTTTAATTGCGGTATTCATTGTTTCCTCCTAGGCGACAAAGGCCGATTTATATCCATAGACTATTATTACAGTAAAGAGAGTGGTGATGATTAGACAGTATGAGAAAAATGTAGCAAAGTCTGTGGGTTTACGTTCTACTTTTTCTTTGCGGCTTGTTACGTCTTCATAGACTAGAAATGATAGTCCGAGTAATACTAAAACATTGAGGATGGCAAAAAGAGGCATGAAGTAGAGGATATGGTCATTTTTCATCATGAGTGCAATCATTGGTCCCATGGTGCCACCCATAATACCTGCCATGGCGCCTTGCAAGATTCCCATGAGTCCACAGCAGCGACCGGCGTAAATTCCTAAACTTGACCCAAAGATAACGCCAAGAAAACTACCCATGAACATGCCGTTTGTTGAGCCAATGACGACACTGAGCATAACGCCTGACTGCATGCCAATTGCCATTCCTATCATCATACCGGTCATAGTTGAGAAGGTGGTTTTATGAGATGCGAAATGCCACAGAGCACCACCTGTTGAGACAATAGTGATTATTAGATAAACAAGCCACCAACCACGCTTGGCAAGAAAAGTGGGGTCGCTACGCCAAAAACTTAAGTAACTGATGGCGAGTAGAGTGAGAAGGATGAGTGTGGTAATACCCATGTACGAAAGCATTAACCATTCCGTTTTATAATGCTCTTTATTTTCCCAAAAGTCATACCACATTTTTTTTGGAAGAGTTGTGGTTTGGCAATTCGTGCAATTATCTTTCATCTGAGCAAGAAGGTATGTTTCATTTAAATAAGGTTTGCAAAATTAGGGAAAGATTGGGGAAATATTAATATATGCCTGCTGTTGTCTGAGTGATATGGATGGGAAGAAATATGGGCCAATATTGTTGCGCTATGGCTTAAGCGCTGTTTTTCTGTGGTTTGGCTTGAATCAGATTCTATTTCCTTCTGAGTGGTTAGCATGGCTTCCGGGCTGGGTTCATTCGCTGCCGATTTCAGCAACTATGTTTGTTATTACCAATGGTATCATTGAAGTTCTCTTAGGTATCCTGCTGATAGCTGGGTTATTTACCCGGTTGGTGGCTCTTGCTTTAGGCTTCCATCTTTTGGGAATTGCATTTACTGTTGGTTACAATGATATTGGAGTCCGTGACTTTGGACTTAGTCTTGCGGTGTTATCTGTTTCTCTGCGAGGACCCGACGCATGGTGTCTTGATCAGAAGATTAAAACTGAGAAGCCATTTTGGCGCTTTGTTCTTGGATTGTAAAAAAAGTCTTAAAATATAGTAAAAATGTTATGACTTTCTTTCATAGATGATTGTAACTTTGTCATGGTCTTTAAGAGGTATTGCTTCAAAGCGGGTGTCTTCTTTACCATTGAGAAGGACTTTTATTCTGTGGTTTTCATCAATACATTGATCGAGGATGCAAGTCGCATTGAACACTCTGCCCCAAATTTTGAAGAAGTCACCTAGGTAGAATTGTTGTGGGGTTGGAGACTCGATATGGATCTTTCCAGTACTATCATGAGTGTGCATTACCCGCATGCCTTCGCCACCAATACCTATGTTGGTGGGCATCGTTTGCTTTTCACCGTTTATAATAATCTCAATTTCCGGATGGATATGGAGGGCCAAATTTTTATGTTCTTGCAGGTTAATTGAGAGTAAGTCTTTTTCTTGTGTGTTGCATCCTGCAATGAACATTGCAGATAGTATGAGCATAATAACAATAGGTGTGATTTTCATATGTGCACTAAACACTCTTCTTTTATAATTATTGCGGGGAGCCGGAGTTTATCATTTTGAAGGTGGGTTATATGAATGGACTCCGGCTTCCTAACACGAGGTTATTTTTCACATTTAAATATCAAGTTCAAAACTAGGGAAAGAATAGTGAAAAATGTTTATTAGTCTCATTTTTTCTCGGGCTTTCTTTAAAATTTAAACTACGATTTAATTTAGATGACTTTTCTGCCCCGCGATGTTATTTTTAATGACTTATATCTCCCTAGTTGTTCGATATTGACAAGTCCAAGGCCTTGGAGACGGGCAATTTTGCTGCGAGTTGTTGGCTTGGTGATGTCAAATTGCTGGGTAATGTCTTTGTAGGATATGAGGGTGTTCGTGGAGTTTTTATTGTTGATAAGTTGGAGTATATCTCGTTCGATAGGGGCTAAGTCAATATTCTCTTTAAGGGAGCGACCGTACACGTCTACTGTGAGAGCTTGAATCGCCTTCACTTTCGTTTGATCAATAAGGTCTTGATTTAAAGTTATAATTATTATGGCGCTATGTGATGTTACCAAATCTTGCCACTTGTACATTTTATCCAAGATTAACTCGAGTGGGTTTTGCAGTAATAAATAATCCATACCATCAAGGAGAATGACACTTTTGGGGTGTTTTGTTACAAATTCTTCGATAATACCACTTACGCTGTTTACCTCAGTTTCACTAATGATATTTTGAATCTTTTGTGGTGAGAGCCAGATGAATGGTGTTTTTTGAAGATGATATTTCTTTTTGATTTCATCGGGATTGGCCCTGATTATTCCAAGACCGGTATGACCTTGATTTAAGCTATCAATGAAGAGTTCAAAAGCATGGTTCTCCTGCTGGTCTGTAATTAAATAGATTTGATTTGGTTGTAAATGGAAATCGGCTTGGGTAAATTTGTGTTCTTCAGTGGCACTGTGAATTCCTAGTTTTTCTAGGGTGCTTTGTGCTTGTTCTAATTTTACTTCTACTTTCTGCTTGGAACGGTAGAGTATATAGGTAAAAATGAATGTTCCAGCAATAGCAACGGACATGAGAAAGAATAAGATAAAATATTGTTGTTGGATTGTGTAAAATTCACGGGCTACTTGTTCAAATGGGGTTAGAATAATGAGCTGCCATTCTTCGCTTCCAATCAAAAGGGTCGTTGAGGTGATTATAGTGGGACCATGGGGAAGATCAATAGTAGTTTGTGACTTGGTATTTCGAATTATTTCGTCAAATGAGCCATATTTTTCTACATCCTCACTTTGTACGATCACTTCTTTACTTTTTTGATCGAGAAGGATAAACGAGCTTTCTTGGTTATTAATGACTGGTGTTAGATAGAGAAGGTTGAGGGTATTAATATCAACGACACTAAACATTACTCCCCTAAAAGATCCAACAACGCTTTGGGATGTTGTATAGGTAATCGTTTCGTAGAGTGGCACACTAACAATGAGCTGTCGATTGGTTCCTTGTTTGATTTGGGCGGATACGTAGGGCTGCTGGGTCTGGAATGGAATTTGAAAGTAGTCCTTTTCTTTAATGTTTAAATTTGCATAATCTGCAAGGTCAATACTTGTACATCCCACTACCTGTCCTTCTTCATTGGCGTAAAGGATTGGTGTTTGGGGACTAATTTCTTTGCTCTGGCAGTGACCTAGGTCTAAATTGTTGGAGAAGAATAGTTTTCCACTCTGTGTTAATTCTTCTTGGAGCAAGGTGATGTGAGTCTCGATTTGCACGCCGGCCAATTTCGTTTCAAGATATTTGTTTTCGATAATTTGCTCAATAGTAACAGTTTGGATTTTATAGACGGAAATAAAATTGGCGATAAGTCCTGCTGCCACTAATACTAATATTAGAATAAGGGCAAAGAGCCAAATATGGTTTTTGGGAAGTTGCATAGTCAATATTTTTCCTATTTTTTCCCTATTATTGCTTAAGCTTTAAATAGTTCTCTGTGCTGGGATTGCTAATCAATAATAAAGAGGTACTCATATGGAGCATACACATCATGGAAATGATCCAGATCGTTTGGAACATGGCAAGGATCATAAAATGGATCACACAATAGATCACAAACATCATTCTACTGATCACAAAGGGCCGAAAATTTTAACGCCTCTTAGTATGGTATTGTTAGGAATGGTCTTGGTTATTCTAATTATTAATCAGGTTCAAATTCAAGGGATTACAAAATCACTTGGGGCGCCGGCTTTTATGATGGGTGGCTCAAGCACGCGCAGTAATGGCAATGTTAATTTAGCAGCGGTGGAACCAGTTAATCTTAAATCAACTGCTCATACGGTTGCTGCTGTTTTTCCGGTGGATACAATCAAAACTTCTGAGGATGCCCTAGCGGTGATGTTTCCGAGTGGAACGCCGGAATATGGCGAGGCGCTTGGCGTAACGTATGATGATCCTGTAACCTCGCTTTCAACGCTCGCTGCAATGTATCGGGGTCTTAAAGCAGAAGTTGAGAAAAATGATCCTGAAGCGTATCAACGTTTCTTAGCCCTTGCATCACTACCCGTAGGAATCTCCTGCGAGTACTGTTGTGGGATCGGGCCTGTTGGAATTGATAAAAGTGGAAATTCGGCGTGCGGCTGTCAGCATAATCCGGCATTACTTTCTGTTGCACTTTATTTAACGGCCTATACGGATTATAGCGAAGGAGAAATCTTGTATGAAGTAATGAAATGGAAAACTTTATTCTTTCCAAAGAATATGGTAGAACTTGGTTTGAGTGTGGCGGGGTCGGACCCTGCTGCTTTAGATAATCTTCCCGGCATGGTCGGGGGTTGTTAAGGAGGTTATATACAATGGAACAAAAAATAATTATTGCAATTGTACTTGGTGTTTTGATTTTAGTGTCAGCTGTTCAGGCGGTTCAACTTTTCAGTTTGAAGGATAAAGTAGAAACGGGTAATGTGCGTGTTGGTAGTGCTTCAAGCCCTACTGCTGCTAGTGGTGCCAAGGCACCTGGAGCTGTACCTTCGAGTATCCAAAACCTTCCCCAAATGGTTGGTGGCTGTTAGTTTTTTTATTTTTGAGGTGTTTTTATGACTCTGGATAAGAATTCAAAATTGTTTATTCCTCTTGCTGCTGTACTTTTAGTTATTTTACTTGTGAATGTGTATTTAGTGATGAGCCTTGGTTCGAGTGTTGAATCTAAGAAGGTGGAAGCAGAGGTTGCAGCTATCCCTGCAAAAGTTCAGCTTACTGTTCTGAGTACTTCTTGTTCAAGCTGCTTTGATATTGATAGTGTTGTTGCACAAATAGAAGCGACAGGTGTTAATGTTACTGAGAAAAGAACTATTGATGGGACTTCACAGGATGGTTCTGCGCAAGTTGAGAAATATGGGATCACACGTCTACCTGCTTTAGTCATTGGTGGAGAAATTGATAAGTCTTCATCCCTTAATACTGTTCTATCGCAAGTAGGAGTAAAAAAAGATGATGTTGTCGTTGTTGCGGCTTTAAATCCACCTTTTGTCGATCCTAAAACGGGTACTGTACGGGGGGAAGTGACTTTACAACACATTACAAAAGATGATTGTCAAGAGTGTTATGATTTGACGGTACTTGTTGATCAACTTAGAGAATCGCTTAAAGTTAAAGATTTTCATACAGTTTCAGAAAGCAGTACTGAGGGAAAAGCATTAATTGAAAAATATAAGATTACTGCTGTCCCTACCGTTGTTTTTGATTCAGAAGCTGCTGTTTATCCTATTATTACTGAAGTGTGGAACTTTGTTGGAACGGTTGAAAAAGATGGATCGTATGTGATGCGCAATGTCAATCCACCATTCTATAATTTAACATCTGGTACTGTTGAGGGTATAGTTGGCCTTACCATTGTTGAAGATAAGACTTGTACGGGTTGCTTTGATGCAGGTAAGACAAATAAAGCCATTCTAGGTCAGATGGGGGTTGTTTTTGGGGAAGAGACTCGAGTTGATGTATCAAGCAATGCCGGGAAAGTTCTCGTTGATCGATATAAGATTACCAAAGTCCCAACGGTTATTTTGAATGGAGATGTTGATGTGTACCAATCGCTTACCCAGTCCTGGTCAAGTGTTGGGTCGGTAGAGAAAGATGGTGTCTATATATTACGTCGAGTTGAAGTCTTTGAGGAGCCGTACAGAGATTTATCGAAAGGTGAGATTGTAAAACCTGCTCAGACACAAGGATCAGCTGTCCCACAAGAGTCCAGTTAAAATGCGCCGACTTGTTTTTTTTTCTTTTGTTTTTGTTATTCTTTTCGTTGGTTCAGCTTTCGCCACAAATCATTTACCTGCAAATCTACTCAAAATAATTGAACATAATAATCAAGCGACTCAAACGTTTGCGTTACAAATATCGTTTGCCATTGCCTTTGTTGCGGGTGTTTTAGGTGTTCTGTCTCCATGTATCTTACCTTTTTTGCCGGCGTATTTTTCGTATACATTTAAAGAGAAAAAAAATATTACGGGGATGACTCTTATATTCTTTTTTGGGTTCGCACTTGTTTTTGTGGCGATGGGAGTTGTTGCTGGTTTTGTTGGCGAGCAAACAATCAATGCTCTTCAGGAGAGATGGTTAGTTACTCTTGCTGGTATTGTATTACTTGGCCTTGGTGCCATGACATTGCTGGGTAAAGGTTTTGGGTCATTCTTTTCGTTTAGTACACGTTTCTCGCAGGATGTTCCTGGAACATTTCTCTTTGGAATGACGTTTGCGCTTGGTTGGACGGCGTGTTTGGGGCCAATTCTTTCAGGAATTTTGGCAATAGGAGCGCTACTGGGTAATGTTTGGCACGCTGCGCTCTTGCTGTTTTTTTATGCTCTTGGCAATTTGGTGCCGCTGTTTTTACTATCGTTTTTTTATGATTCGTTTAAGATTGGTGAGAAGAAGTGGATCAAAGGCAAAATGATTATATTTCATCTTTTCGGTCGTGAGTATGAAGTTCATTCCACAAGTATTATTGCGGGTGTGATGTTTGTTGTGTTTGGAATTGTGTTGATTGTATTTGGTAACACTGCAATTGTGAATACTGTTGATTTACTTGGGACGAAAGAATATTTTTATTTGTGGCAAAATAAATTGATTGTATGGGAGTATGCTTCACTTCTGGGAGGTGTTGCGCTTGCGATGTTTGTTTTGGTACTGGGGTATTTTTTGTGGAGGGGAAGGAGGAGGTAAGGGGGGAAGAAGTATTATAACAACCATATCATCAAATGGTAACATGCAAGGTGTTAAAATTACTCCAAAATAGCAGGTGATCGAAAATGAATAAAAAATTAGTGTTTTATGTTGGGACCACAAAAAGAAATTATATTAAGAATACCTCTATAAGTTTATTTTTAGGCATAATGATCTCTTATATGACCTCCCTAATTGGGTGGAGCAAATTCTATGTTTTAATAAATTTTGTCTTATCAACATTTTTATTATTTAGGTTAGGTGAGTTCATCATCACAAAAAAATCTGTTGGTGGAAGTTACATTTTCGGATACATAGATGAAGGACGAGAAGCTAAATTTAATTTTTTTGCTAATTTATGTTTACTCGTTTTAATAATTATCTCAATCTTTACAATAAGTCCTAATTGAAAATAGTTATATCAAACCGGCCACTATTCGCGATACATTAAAAACAAATAATAAAAATAAACGGTGAAAAATATGGGTGTTTTTATAGGAACATTTTTTGGCACTTCCTCGCCATTTGCTATGGTTTGGTCCATTTATTTAATTTTGTGGCTAATTATTTGTCTACTAAACGTATTGTTTATCATCTCTGCTCTTATTTATGAAAGAAAAATAATTAAGCGAATAATCTCGTTTGCAGATATTAAGTTTCTGTTTTTATCAAGTGTTTACAAAC
>CAYIEX010000072.1:0-9317 GCA_964362485.1 uncultured Methanosarcinales archaeon
AAAATCGTGCCAAATGTCAAGAAACACTCTTTATCTCGGTCTAAATTCAGCTCTAACGATTCCCCTCGTTGTCGCAGCGAAGTCAAAATTCCTTGCTCTGGTTTAAAAAAGCAAGTTTCTACGTCACTTGGTGAGCGGTGTTCATATGACAAGTGGATAGCCTTGTCGTTTGACTCCAAAAATAATCCTCCCTGATCTCTACTAATTTGTTCGTATTGATTTGGAAACGTAGGAAGTAAAATTTTTGTCCCATTAAATTGTGGCCTCTCAACAAATGTATCGCAAAAATATCCCTTCGCAGGAGTCATCCATCGATGTGGTGCTGGAAGTAATTGAGGCAACCCCACACATAACAATTCTTCCACGCGTGAGGCTGGTCGTCCTATCATCAGTTCACTCATTAAACCTAATCGCAGTGAGGGTTGACGAAGTATTGTACTATTCTCCCTTGTGCTTCGAAAAATTCGACCAACCTCAACGGCAAAATTTTCGAGTCGATAACCCATGGAGAATAGAGAAGTAGTCAAAGTTTAAATATTCTATCCTCAATTTCCCCACATCATAATTCCAAAAGTACGATCTCCCAAAAAGTTAATAACCTTGCTCCCGACCATTTCTTTATGCAACTACTTCCCGGTCTTCACATCAACCAGATACCTCCAGCCGATCCACATGATCCCCGTGGACCAACGTATGAATGGTGCAAACACCGCACCGGTTTGCAAGTCACTATCTATAAACGTAAAGCCGGCACTCTTGCTGGCAATCATTACCATAAAGGCGACGATCCTTCAAAAAATCCCGAATATTTTTTTCTCATCGAAGGCAAACTCAAACTCACCGCATCTAGTTCCCACAACACTCATCAATGTGAAGAGATAATCGAAGGTGGAACCGAACTTATTATCGGCCCCCACATAAGTCATTCCATGGAGGCGCTAACAGACATTATCTTCATTGAATACCGCTCTACAGTTTTTGATAAAAATAATCCTGATACGTACCCTTCGTAAATACCTTGGAGAGATCATCACCTTTATGTTATAAATTGTACCATCTTCTCTTTAGATATTCCTGGACTTCAAAGAAATCAGTCACCTGAACGTCAACATGTTCTGCTAACTCCTTTCTTTTCAAATTGACACCCACTCGTATTCCTACCTTTTTCCACACTGGCACATCATTAAAGTGATCACCGCAGTGGGCCGTCTCATCTTTTCTGAACCCATACTCCTTCATTATCCTCTCAGCCCACTCACCTTTCTGCTCCATACCAACATGAGTCACACCGGTGCCCATGAATATGCCATCTTGAACATGAACCTCATTACAAACTACAAAATCCAATTCGCAATCCTGGGCAATATAATGGGCAATGTGATCTACACCACTACTAAGAATCCCTCTCACCACACCTTTTTTCTTAAGGTAGTGCATACATTCCTGAAATCCGGGGGTATAGGGTGGTGGCAGAATTTTTTCGAAGATAAACCTTGCATTATTACCACGTAACATCTCTCTCTCGCATTGTTCCCACTCATGAGACTTTAAAGGTAGATGTAAGTAATAATCTCTCATTTGCGTCCACTTGTCTGCTTGTGGCAAATGAGCCCCAATTGCATCCCATGTTGATTGAAAAGGTCCAGCATATTGAACCGTTGTTCCATCAAGATCAGTCAAAAATAGTTCCAGAGCCATTGAAAAGAAAAAAAGACACTTATTATATAACGTTTATGTAACCCAATTACTCACGTTTCCTAATACTCGTGATTTGGCCTAAATTTATTAGCCGCCAGAGTATTGCGGTGATCTTCTACAATCTCTTGCACGATCTGCTTAAAGTCGTATTTCGGCTGCCAGCCAATATGGTTACTAATTTTAGAAATGTCGGGGATTTTATTCCATGCTTCTTCGTAATCTTTCCCATACACCTCTTTAGGATCCATAAGACTAATCTCGGAATTTGAGTTTGCGATCTCTTTTACAACCTGAGCAACTTCCAAAATTGAGAATTCATTTTTAGGGTTTCCAATATTATACACTTCTCCCGTCATCGGTGAATGCATGATCTTGACAATCCCTTCAACAATATCTTTGACATGCGTAAACGTTCGCCGTTGCTTCCCATCGCCAAAAACAGTTATAGGCTGACTTGTAAGCGCGGCATGAGTAAAGCGTGGTAAGACAAAGCCTGCCTTGGTACTCTGACCAACACCCACAATATTAAATGGTCGGATAACATTATACTGCAAATGATTATACTTCGCAAAATTATGCAAACAAATCTCGGTGAGCATCTTAGCAACACCATACTCTAACCGAGTTGTGATTTTGGGTGGAACTACCTTATCAATATTTTCATGCTGTGCGCTACTACCAGGATCTTTTCCATAGACTTCGGAGGTAGACATGAAAATAACCTTCGCACCCATTCGTGATGCTGCTTCAGCCACTTTCATGGTATCATTCAGAATTAATGCTCCCATCTTGCCTGCATATTTTAAAACACCTGCAGGACCAACAGGGCTCGCTAAGTGGTAAACTTGGTCGTATTTTTTCCCCGTAAAATCAAATTCTTCAACAGAACAAGTATAGATTTTTCTAATCTTTGGAGACTTCAACTCCTCAGGACTCAAAGAATTATTCGCAAGGTTATCAACAATATCAATCTCACAATCTTCTTCTTTGATTAGCCTGTCAATTAGATGCCCGCCAATAAAACCAAGTCCACCCGTAATTAGGATTTTTTTCGTCACGTTATACCGCCTCTTTCAGATCTACTAATTCCAATAATCTTATCAATAATAATAAAGAAAAAGCAGTGACTTGTCTTATAAAGCTTATGAATTAGAAGTCTGATTATTCTTATTTGGCATACGCCAATTTCACCATCATGAATGCAACTCTTACCTCAAAATATACTTTGGGTATAAAACCCAAAAGTATATTTACAACTTTACTATTGAACTAAAACCACCCACCGCCATGCGTTTCATCTCAAATGGCATAGGTTTATTTTTCCACTGTTCTGGAGCCATGGTCGGATCTTTCATGACTTTCGCATTCACGCTATCACGATGCGCTTTTGATTTATAGACAATAAACGAGAACACTACAGTCTCATTTGTTTTCGCTTTCGCTAAGGTATTGAACGGTATACACTTCCATTTGAGCGCACTCTTCAAATCGTCTCCAACACATTCAACATATTGTAATGCTCCATGTTTCATCCAAATTTTACCACCTTTGGAAGCCATCTTTTTATAAGCTGCAAGGTTTTTTTTGGCTATAGGTATCACAAATCCATCTATGTAAGTCATGTTAATCCCTCCTATCTTTCTTGATATGCCCGATTTAATATTTTGATATCGAACTTCTTCATTTTGAGAAACGCCTGGGTTACTTGTGCCACTTTTTTCTCATCTTTATCACTCATCATTTTGTCCAAAATAGTAGGAACAATCTGCCATGAGACACCAAATTTATCTTTTAACCAACCGCACTGTTCTGATTTCGGGTCAGCGGAGAGTTTTTTCCAGTAATAATCGATTTCTTCTTGTGTATCGCACTTGACGATAAATGAAACCGCTTCATTAAAATCGAACTCATGAGGGCTACCCCCATCCATTGCGGCAATCCACATATTTTCAAGTCTGAAATCAGAAAACATCACATCGTCCTTTTTTTGATAGAACTTCGTATCTTCCTCATAATATATGGTTCTTCCCTCTTTCGAATTTTTGAAAACTGAAAGATAGAAGTCTCTTGCTTGCTTCGCTTTCCCACTTTTCTTTTTGACAAAGAGAAGTGATGGAACAATCTTTGGTCTATCTTCTCCTTCAGGTTTTGTGAGAATTAATTGCCAAGATAGCCCGTATTTGTCCTCAGTCCAACCATAGCGTTCGCTAAATGGGTATGTATCCAGGGGCATGAGTATTTTGCCGCCTTTCGATAATTTGTCCCATAATTGGTCGACTTCCTCTCGTGTTTCACAACCCACAATAAATGAGATTGCAGGCGTGAATTTGAAATAGGGACCTGCACTAATCGCCATGAATTTCTGTCCGGCAAGCTCAAACGAAACGATATCGCAATCGCCGGTGGGGGTGTCATGAATCGTGTTGATGGTTGTGACTTTTGAATTTGGAAAAATTGATGTGTAAAATTTGGCAGCTTCTTTCGCCTCTTTGTCAAACCATAAATGTGGTATGATTTTTTGTGTCATAATCATCCCTCCAATTTTTTCCTTCACTCCAATGATCATCTTTCCACTATCTGTCTTGCCCCGTGCTTTATGAGTAGTACCTGCCGGGAACTCAACGCGATCGCCGGGTTTGTATGTCTTTGACTTTCTGTTTTGCGTAATCGTTAATACACCTTCAAGAATGATGTGAATCGTATGTTCATCGTGAGTATGTTGGGGCAGATCTTTGTTAGGCGGAAGCGGACAGATACGGACTTGCGTAAAACCTTCTTGTTCAAGTTGCTTAATCAACGCATCTCGATTTGCCATACACTTAGAAAGATGTAATTGCTTATTAAATATAACACATATATAGTCTCCAAAGAAAATATTCCAGTAAGAATATACTCGAAATGTGAAAAATAAAACCCTTTTTCTCAATTTTGTGTTTTTGCACGCAGATCATACACAATATACTCTTGATTTTCATACACGACCGGATAACTCAGCTTCTTATCTTGTTTGAAAACAGCATAATCCAAGTCATAAATTATATCCAGTTCACGTACCCGCTCCTCGCTTAAATTATAATAGTCTGCAATAAAATCCATATAAAACGTATTATAATAATACGCCTTTCGCTCTGGATTTAATGCATGAACACGCTCAAACCATTCTAGTCCAAAGTCAATACTAAACGTGCTCATAGTCCCATATTTGAAATCAACAAAAATTGAACGCTTGGCAACATTGCGAAAATCCCCACATTCAACAGGGACCAAAAACAACGCATCCTTTACGCTATTTTCACCTGCCCATCGTGCAACATCATTAAAGGCCGTTGGACTGTAGGTTGGGTACTGAAAATGTTCTTGCCAATCAAAATCATCCTCTGGTATATAACACGGATCATCACTATGAATCGTTGATTGATGAATCGCATTAACCCCGCCTGCAATAAGTACAAAAATAATAGTTAAACCAACTATTGTTTTCTCAGACAATCGGTGATACGTTTTCACGGCAATCGTGGCAACTCCAATAATCAGCAGAAGAACATAGCTCAGAGTTTGCAATCGAAAGACTTGTTCATCAAATCCTGCTAAATAAAGAAAGCTTGGGTTTATTAGGCTATAGAGTGATAAAATGAATAGTAATCCTGTAAGCACCGCAACACCCGTTTGCAAGTTTAAATAACGCTTTCTTCCAACTAGACTGATCCACCAATCTTCTAAAAGATAGAGAAGCGATAGCGGAAGTATCAAATAAAGTAACTTAAAATCATAGTAAAATAAGGCAACAAACAATGCCCCCCACAATAAACCATTTCTCAATTCTTTTTTTTCAAAGTAATCCTTCATACCCTGAAAAATTAAATAAGAACAAAACAGTATCGTAAAAAATGTGAGTATAATTGTTGGTCTAAATAATTGCGTAATAATAAACATTCTAGTTGGTATCACTTCACTCGCAAAAACTGCCACAATCCCTAAAAGAATAGTCAAACAAAAGAACAGCGTAATCTCTTGTCTAAACTGGTGCGCCACAAAATCTTTTTTGGTCCAAAGATAATACAAAAAAACTCCAAATAACACCAATAGTGGAAAAAACAAAATGACACTATTAGTAATCCATGTACTTGGAAAAAAATGATCGAAACTGCGTGTTTTTAGAATTCCAAGCCACTGCTCAAATTCTTCAGGTGAGCTTTGTGGTTGCTCTGATGACAAAATCAAATAGATTGGGCCCACTAAAAAGAGACCCAACACGACAAACCCCCATAAAATCTTCTTTCTTTGCTCATTCCCCAATCGAAAATAATTCCACACAAAGTAGATCCCATAAAATGCAACGAAGTATAAGCTAAATAAAATGTGAAAGAGAGATGCAACGCCAAGAACACTAAAACTGACCATGTACCGTTTACGTAAAAAGAACGCCACTGAAATTAAAATCAATCCCATCGCCACATCTTTGTAATAGTAATAAGTCCACACCGTTGTCATCGCCGATACAGCAGGCTTTACAAATATAACCAGCAACACAGCAATCATAGCAATCTTTTGATTATCAAAGATCGTTTTAGCGAGAAAATAAACCCCCAATATCAACAAGAAAGACGAGATTAAATATCCCCCGAAGAACAAAGTTTCATATGATACAATCTTTGACAAATAGGCATTCATCAGAAAAAAGAAATTAAGGTCATACGGAAAAAAAGCGATATCACGTGTAAACAATGTAGGGTCAAGATACTGATATGAGTATGGTAGCATGAATGTGATACGATACTTGTATCCTCGCAAAAGAAGGGTAACAAGAGTAATCAAAAACAGAATAAAGAGTTCTCGTCCAGATATAAGTGGATTTTTCATGCAGCCTTCTTACGCAATACAAAATGTAACTCATTAGCTGGAAAGAGCCTACATAAGAACGTTGACTCCCATAACAACGCCGTCATCGAATGGATATTCACAAGTGGTTCAACAAGATAATTCCAAAAAAAATATTTTTTAAAAAACTTAATTTTAACTGACCGCGTAAAGCGTGAGTAATATCCTCGTTCAATGCTATTATCATGAAGTGTTCCAAAGCTGTTGTAATTAAAAAACCTACGGTGCAGTTCATCATACGCATTGTGCCAACTAAAATGGGGTACTCTAATGTATATCACTCCCTCATCCTTCAAAATCCGTTCAAACTCCTGCATTAAATTCAATAAATTCACATCCAAATGTTCAAGAACATGACTGCAGTAAATCTTTTCCACACTTTTTGATTTAAAGGGGAGTGGTAATTTTTCCAAATCACATTGCTCTTTATCCATATTTTTATATCCCGGTAACGGAGCATTTCCACATCCAAAATTAACTCTCATTTTACTCTCCAATTTTATGTAAGACTGCAACATTAAGAAGACACGTCTTGCGTTTCACAAAACGTGGAACGCCTCTTTCTACAACTTCAAAAAACCCCAACACTGGCTTTGGCAACTTTGAGACGAGCATATGACCCTCATGAGTTTGAAGAGTAAACTCACTTTTCAGCTCTTTTTGAAGTTTTCGTAAATAAATTTTATTATCCTTCCCTTTTAGTTTCAAACCAATATCTCCTAAAACGTTAAGGACCGGAACCCAGTAGGGGTTGGGATACGTCAAAAATATCCTTCCCTGTGGCTTGAGTACTTGCCGGATTTTACGCAGTACCCCTGCTGGATTTTCAACATGTTCAATTACATCACACATAAAGACAAAATCAAAAGTAGCATTTGGAAACTTCTCAGCAAGAAAATTTTCGTCCCCACAGTGAATATTTTCTAAACCCTTTTCTTGTGCTTGTTGACACTGAATTGGCGAGAGATCCAGAAGATGTAAATTAGTATAACCTCGTTTTTTAAGTTCGAGGGAAAAAAGGCCACTTCCTCCACCAAAATCAAGAATTACTGCCTCTTTATCAACTGGTGCTTCTTCTAAGAGTCGTCGTAAGCGGCGCTCGAAATAATACATATCTCTTTTCTCATCGTAATTAGTAATTTTATCAAAGTCTTCCTTCACTGTTTCTTTGGCTCGATAGGGCTGTTCAACCATATCACTTTTCCCTAGGTAGTGTTTATATAAACTTTGTGAAGTTTCCATATAGTCAAGCCCATGGATCATGTTAATGAGATGTTCAGCTGATGCAACTTATTTACTATATCTGTTTCATCATATTTTTAAACTAACAAAAAAGCATTTTTTCATGCTTGATTATTCCAAAAAACTCATGAGTAGTTCCACCTTTGCCTTTATGGGTTTTGTTCTAGCCGCTATATTCTCGTATCTTACCCGGATCATCCTCGCTCGTAATTTATCCGTTGAAGATGTTGGTCTCTTTTTCTCCGTTCTTAATCTCATAATATTCGTAACTCTCTTTCAAAAGATAGGAATTGAAATGGCTCTTGTTCGCTACGTAAATGTGTGGAAAGAACAGGGTCGCTTTGATAAAATAAAGCAAATCTTTGTTCATACATTCTGGTTCCAAGTTATAATAGGCTTGTTTTACGCGGCCATTTTATATCTCGTTTCCGACACCGTTACGCAATTTTATTTTCACAATATGAGCGCTAAAATCCTCCTCCTCTTTCTTACCCCCCTTCTTCTCTTGTTAGTTTTTGAGGATCTTCCTCGAAGAGTATTTCAAGGTTTCAATAACATGATCTGGTTTTCGTTATTAGAAGCTGGAAAAGCACTCTTACTCCTTCTTTTCATAACAATTGGTTTTTTCAGCGGACCTACCATACTTGTTCCAGTTTTTGCCTATCTGGGAGCTACCTTTGTTATCTCCATCATCGCCATTATCGGTATCTTTCGTTACTATCCATTCTTTAAAGAGAAGGGTGCAAAGGAGAAAGGGCTCTTTAGAGAAGTATTCTTATTTGGTCTTCCCCTCATTTTCTTTGTAATAGGCAATAAAGTTGTTGAGTCTCTCGACCTTCTCATCCTTACCTATTACGCTCCTCTTGAACAAGTCGGAATTTATAGCATTGTCCTTCCCACTGCCGCACTTGGTCTTTTCGTCTATCGTACATTAGCAGTTGTTGTTCTCCCGCTCGCCTCAGAGCTCTGGGAAAGAAATGACGTTGTCCAATTAACCCAACTTCTACGTTTAATCCACCGTTACCTATATTTATTAATGGTTCCGTTGATCATTCTTTTCTATTGTTATGCAGAGTTTGTTCTTTCTTTTCTGTTTGGACCTACATACGCCGATGGAGCAACTGCATTACGTATCATCATCATAGGCTCATTTTTCTTTGGCTTATGCCTTATCAACATAAGTCTCCTCACCGCCATTGGAAGCTCAAAAAAAGCAGGTATAATCATGCTTTATAGTGCTGGCATCAATGTTCTCTTTAATTTCCTTCTGATCCCCTATTACGGCATGGTCGGAGCATCAATTGCAACTTTAATATCCTATCTTCTTGCATTTATAATTTCTTTAATATTTGTAAAGAAAGAAATCACCAAGAAAGATTCAAATTTCTCATTTTATTTGCCTAAACTAAGGTTCTATATTGCACTGGGATCATTTTTAGTCCTCTTAATTCTTCTCAATAAAATTCTTCCTCAGACATCTATTATTACGATCCTTAGCA
>CAYIEX010000073.1:0-7484 GCA_964362485.1 uncultured Methanosarcinales archaeon
GAGCGATGGTCATAGCTGCAATATCAGAGACAATGGCTGCATCAATGTTCGCTTTTTTGGCTGCAAGGCATATTTTGTTTGTTAATTGAAGGTCATGGTCATAGAGGATAGTGTTGAGAGCCAGATACGCTTTTATGTTGTTTTTATGGCAGATCGTGGCAATTTTTTTGAGATCGGCGAGTTTGAAGTTACTCGTGGCTCGCGCGCGCATATTAAGTTGTTCAACGCCAAAGTAAATCCCATCTGCACCTGCTTGGATTGCTGCTTGAAGCGATTCAAATGATCCTGCAGGTGCAAGGAGTTCAATTGGTGCTGTTGGTGGCATGGTGATTCGTCTTTGTTTTTTTACCATTTTTGGTGATACTTCCGTTTGAGTTCATCTACGTTTCCAAGGTTTTCTTTGTGAAGTATTTCAACAATCTCGCGGTTGATTTTACTGATGACTCCAGGGCCTTCGTAGATGAGGGCGGTTACGAGTTGAAGAAGGGATGCGCCGGCTTTGAGTTTTTCATAGGCGTCTTGACCTGTGAATATTCCTCCGCAACCTATGATGACTTTTGGACTCCTTTCGTGAACAAAGCGAATGGCTTCGAGACTTCGTTTTTGGGTGGGAAGACCGGAGAGACCACCTTTTAGTGAGAGTTTATCCAATGCTTCTTTTGATGTTTTGAGATTATCACGATGGGTTGTAAGATTGCCAATAATTATTCCTGTAATCCAATCATAAGAGTTGATGATATCTACTATCTCTTGAAGTTGAGTTTGGGTGAAGTCGGGTTTAATTTTAACAAAGATTGGTTTTTCATGTTTCTCTTTATTCAGTGCTGCTAGAAGTAGTCTAAGATTTTGAGGGTGCGCAAAGGTCATGCCATCAACTGTATTTGGGCAGCTTACATTAATCGTGGTGTAGGAACCAAGATGATGGAGATGTTGATAGGCTTTGATGTAATCTTTAACACCGGCAACCGTATCGAGTTTTGGGTCGTTAGTTTTTGCAACACTCAGGCCAATCGGGATACGGAATTTGACATTGTGGAGTCGTTTGGCAATTGCTTCACAGCCATCATTCATGAGGCCGTAATTGACAATGATTGATTTTTCTTCAGGTACGCGGAAGAGACGCGGTTTAGGGTTGCCGGCGCATGGTTCTCCAGTAATAGAGCCTAATTCAGCAAATCCAAATCCTATTTCTGGTAGAACATCATAGAGCCGAGCGTTTTTATCAAACCCGGCGGCAAGTCCGACTGGGTTTTTGAATTCAATTCCGGCGATAGTTGATTTAAGGCTTGGATGTTCAAAATAAAATGAGGCTCGTAAAGTGGCTCTTGTTAGAGCGGTTGAACCGAGAGCTCTTCCTAGTTTTGTGACACGATTGTGGACAGTCTCCGGGTCCATTTTGAAAAAAACTGGTTTTATTAATTTTTGATACATAGTCATGGTTTTCACCTTAGGTTTTTGTTGTGTTTTAGTTTAGTGACCTCGATGGGCCATTGGCAATGCAAAAAGGTACACGTTGATAGCGATAATGATAAATAATAATAGTGCGTGGGGAAGGAGGATTTTGAGAGCTTTGGTTGCACTCTGTTCCTTGGCTCTGGCAATTTTATAGGCAACATAGAGTGTTCCTGCGCTTCCAATAATGATGAGAGCGTACTGTAAGGTTGTGATGAAAGAACTACTAGCAATAGACCCTTCCATCGTAACCCTTCCCGTAACAAGACCGATAAATGCGCCAAGCACGGATTTGCCTTCGGCAATGAGATGGAAAAGATTATGGGCAATATGACCGGCTACATCGATTGGAATGAAGGCGTAGCCAAAGGCAGCAAAATTGGTTGCTGTGGAGTGGGGCGTACTTTGAAGCTTGTTTGAGATGTAGCTTGAGAGGGTCATCAAAATGAGGGGGATCGCGATTGCTGTAAAGTAGAGAATGGTGATTGCGATTTTCTCACTCACACCCCAGCTCATGACTGTGTTTTGCAGGCCGCTCCAGATGGCGAGCATACCAAGATTTTGAATGATAACGATTCCAACCATTAATTTGGCGAAAAAACTTTCTGAGAAGCTTACCTTAGCATGACTCCATAGTTCGGATGCGATGGCACGTACACGAAAACTGATGTTGTCGTGGGGACAGTTCTTAATGCAGTTAGCACACAAAGTACAGTTTCGCATACCTTGTTTGGTGGGAATAACATTGAAATAGGGACAAGGATCTGCTTTTGCTGATCCAAAATAACAGGCTTTGACGTGGCAGGTGTTGCAAACAGATTTGTCTTTAGATTCGATGGTGAGACTAGAGAGCATGGAGTAGTTTCCTGCCACACCACCAAGAAAGCAGAGATGTTTACAAAATGTCCTTCGCTCATAACGCAAGGAGATAATAATAGCACCGGCAAGGATGAAGAGAAAGATGAGTCCTGAGAGCCAAGGTGTGTCAACCATACCATAGAGCCGATCGAAAAGAGTGATTGCAATAAAAATTCCATCTGTTATCCAGATTCCATATTTGATTAGGAACTTACCCGGTTTGCGAGTTGGATGAGCGAATTTTTGAATGAAATCTCCAATAATAGGGAGGGGGCAAATAAGACACCAAATGCGGCCAAGGAGAATGAATGTGAGCGGAACAAGGGGCCACCAGAGTGTCCAGGCGAGAATGGAACCGGGATTCTCTGCATAACTGAGTGGTCCGAAAAAGAAGAAATAAAGAATGAATCCAAAAAAGATGAGAGTGGGGATTTGTAGGATTTTAGGGTATAACTTACTTTTCATGAGCCGCTTGATAAAATTATACTCGAGGAGATCCTTGCCTTGAATGGAGCGGATGAAGAAGATCAGGCCGGCTGTGAGAATGATAATGAATATCAGGGTGAGAAGGTTCATGGAATTGAATGTGCTAAGGGAGTTATCTGATTCTAAGTGAAAGGATTCTCCCGTAAACGCTGCGTGTTCGGTAGCGGTGTGCTTACTGTGGTCAATTATGGTGGGGTCAGGGGCATCATGGTTCATGGCACTGTGGTCCATCGTACTGTGATCTATGGCTGCCGATGGTAAATCTGTAGGAAGGGGTATTGGTGCAGTGTCGTTGTGGCTTGTATCGGCAAGGGTTAGTGGAATAAGTAGCAGCAAGATGGTTAGGCCAATCCAATTTTTCATAGTGCTTTGGCTTGTGAAACAGCTTAAGAAAGTACTTTGGAAACTAGTTTCAAAGTTTATTGAAGCTGGTTTGAATATATTTTTGGAAAGATATTATTGCTTTCTGATAATACTTATATAGGTGTTAGTGGTCAGTGAATGGATGGCAGTTATGACTTTTCCATGGAATATTACGGACTATTTCGAATGGACTTTGAACAATTGTGTACCCGAAACCTATCGAGCTCGAGAACAGGCAGTGGTTCACGTAATTGCCGATGCATTCATCCATCCTCTATATCAAAATAGGCTTATGCAATGGCACCAAGAACGGTTCGGAATGGATGCAAAACAAGTGTGTTCATCTATGCAAGACGCGCAGACATATGCGGGAAAGTATGATTTTGTTCTTGTGAATGATGTCTTATTAGGAAATCCGGATCGGCAGCCGATGATAGAAGAGACGTTGGATTTGTTAGTCCCTGAAACCGGTTTACTGATGTTATGTGGTCCATTTGTAAAGAAACAATTGAGATTTGGTGGGTCATCTCAAAATGAGGTAATGTCTGCGTGTAAATTATTGGAGAAGAATCCTCTTGTGCAGAATCCCGTTGTAAAGTTATATACTCCGCAGGAAATGGGAGCAGTATACAGTGAATCCAGCTTAATGGGTGATGGTTATTATGTGGCAACGTTTCAGCGAAATAATTAGTTTTTGATTTTTTCTGTGATTGCTTCTTTTATGTTTGTTGGGGGGGTATTCTTATTTTAATACTACAATATTCGTCATGCCACGACGTTTGCGTTCAAGAATTCGTTTACCTTCCATTTTATCGAGAATTCTTGTCATATGGACTTTTGTGTAGTCAGTCTCTTTAATAAGATCTGATTGGTACATTGATCCTTGATTGAGAGTGAGAAGGTCGTAGATTTTTTGTTCTTCTTCATCGAGATTTTGGAGATTTGGCTCTTCGGTTTGGGCGAACGTGTTACTCGATTCTGCCTTGGCAGTGGGATTGAATGATCCATCAGAGATGAAAATTAAATAGAGGCTTAACCCTAGGATTAGAAACGTGAATCCAAATGCTGCGACGAGGAGCCAAGAGGTGTTACTGATGTGCGCGGGGCACTCGGCCATGTCGGCTGTTGGATTGGCATGAATGAGCGCACAAAGATAGGCATCTCGCTTGTCCAGATCGATTTTTGTAAAAATAAGGGAAATGAATAGAAAAAGAGCGAATACAGCGACGACGAGACCAATTTTACGCTGTTTGGTTACCATGGGGGGAGTTGAGTGTCTGGGTTTTTAAAGGTTTAGGGCGAACTATCTTCACTTAACAAGGAGACTGAGTGGGAAATCGAAAGAGTTGAAAGTGGGATATTTGTTCGCTTGCTGAAGAAGAGACGAATGAGATAATTGATTGGTACTCTCAAGTAGTATTTTACACAACTTTTATAACTAAAAGCCAATTTTAGAGAGCATGTCAAAATTTCTAAAGAGAGCATCAATTACTGTTGATGACTTGGCAATTCATTACTTTTCACCTGAAGGAGCTAAGGTGAGAAGACAAGCCGATATCCTTGCTGAGTTGCAGGAACGACTTCAAGATAAAGGTGATGATCCTCGCTATGCCCGCGTTATTTTTGCGGTTCATGGGAAAGATAAGTTTGTGGAAGTTTCGGAGAGGGACGTTACTTTAGTAGGAGTTTTCCCGCGGTATTTGTGTACTCGTTATGAGTCTGGTCCAAATAATCTTGGTTTGCGCAAAGTAATGGATACTAATATTCGCGATACATTAGTAGTTGTCAATAACGAAGACGTGGCCAAGATATTTGGGTGGGAGTTAGGATCTCTAGGGTACCAAATTCGAAGAATTTAGTTTTTCACTTCACTATCAATCCATACACCTTCTCTACATTTATTTCCGCCACCACGATTGGCATGGTGATTTTCCATTTTTCGAGTACTGCTGGATGAATTTCTCCGATGATACCAATTTCGTGTTTATCGATGATGAGTTTTCCGACGCGGCCAGTAATGTAAGCGGGATGTTCTGTCTCGTGAATTGAAACTTGCAGACCAAGGGAACGTAATAGTACATCAATTGCTTGATGAATTTCGGTGAAGTCGGCTTTTTCATGGCATAGAGCAATTCCCAATGACATAGTTTCGGTGATACCGCATTCTTCTTTTTTGTCAACGTTGAATACTTTGCCGGTTTCGAAGATGTTTTGCGGATACTCGTTATGTTGATTTGTGGCGAGAGTTCGGAGTAGGCTTGGTAGGAGAGAATGGCGCAAATGATTGTGCTCACCAATGGCATTTTTGAGGGGAATTATGGTTTGGTTCTCTTCTCTTAATGTGTCAAGATCATCTTTTTGCATGAGATGGTAGTTACATACTTCAACAAGAGGAATGCCAATAAGAATCATGCGCAGTTTTCGGATGAATTTTTCAAGAGGATCTTCTTGACCAATTGTTGCTATTGTGGGGATGGTTGGCTCGAAGTTTTCATACCCATAGGCAATGGCGATGTCTTCAATGAAGTCTACCTCATGCAGGATATCCGCGCGATACGATGGAATGAGTACACTGCCTTTGTCATAGCCAAAGCCCATGCGTTCAAGATACTTTTTGAGATCTTTTTCAGTGAGATTGAGGCCGAGCATTTTATTGACATTGGCAAGGTTAATCTTAGATTTTTTTGGCGAGAGGTCTGGAGTGGTGATAACCTTTTTGCCATACACTATCTCGAGTGAGTAAATTTCTCCTCCCATGTCAGCGAGTGCTGTTACCATCATGTTGAGGGCAAGTTGAACGTTTTCTAAATTGATTCCCGTTGATTCAATAAAGACGTTTTTGGTTACAGTGGTTACTTTACCTGTATCTTCTGAGTTCGTAAATGGAAGCATGCACATGATACTGTTTTTAGCATCAATGAAGAAAGGATATTTTTTCCAGCCTTCAGTTAAATGTTTATAGGATCGGCCTTTGGGATGGAGTTCAGCAATATCACTGGCTTTCATTTCACTTGTGAAGCCAAGTGGTTTGAAATTAATAGTGGATGGGTCTTTAGCGATATAGGTTATGGGAAATTCGATATTATTTAATGGGTAAATTCCGTACGCTGATTTTTTACGATTGCGGCCGTGCGTTGTGGCGAGTTTTTCTTGTACCTGCATGATTTCTCGGATGCGCTCATCGGTAAAGGTAATATTTTTCACAATGGCGCATGCGGTGTAGGGCCGCATGGTAACGGATGGATCAACGATTACTTTGTGTCCGCTCTTTTTTACGGTGTATGATTTGAGACCGGGTTTGGTTCCAATAAATGATGCGAGAGCGCGAGCGAAGCCTGGCTCAGAGAGCATGTCGGGGCGGTTGGGGAAGATTTCAACGTGGATTTCGTCGTTTTCGATTTTATCAAGATCCGTTCCAAGCATACTAATACGGTCTTTGAGTTCGTCAAGAGGAAGTTTCTTTCCGATTAATTGTTCTACTACTTTTTTATTAAGTATGACGCTTGGCATTTTATGGAGCGAATCCTCCTGTTTGTAGTCCTGATAGGAGAATAATTACGGCTACGATAGTCACCATTACGATGAAAATGATACCAACTGGTATTAAAACTGCAGCTACACTTCGACCGATACTTAACTGGTGGCGTTCTTTGATTCCTATTATTAAAAGAATCAAACTATATACTGCAGCGAGGTTGCCGATCCAGGGTAGGAAACTGAAAATTCCTGGCCCTGTTGAATAGGCACTGGCCTTAAATGTCTCAACAAAACCTTTTTTGCCTCCCAAGAGAGAGATGAAAAGGTGAATTAGACCAGCACCCACGTAGAGCATACCCCATGAGAAGAGGAGAATTAGGGGAAAGGCAAGAACGAGAATTCCCACAAGAAGGCCAGTTCCAAGTCCACCTAGTAACCCCATCGTGGGGTCTTGCACAAGGCCAAGGGTCATGAATGGGACAAATGTAAGAATGGTCAGTGCGAGGCTAATTGCTTCGATTGTGAGGTAAAATATTGTTGCTTTACGATATTGTTCTTTTGCTGGTAATTTGTTAAAAAATTCAGTCGGATTAAACATTACATTTTTCCAATCTTGCCATAGTCCCATTGTATTCACCCATTTATTCGCATCGCGGAAAAGAGATAGAGGAAGTAAACGACATAGAGTCCAATTACGACGATCATCAGTATTCCTACTGGTATAATTATGGCTGCAGCAGCTTTTCCCGGGGTCATTTTTTGTCTTTTGTGTAATCCGATTCCTTGCAGGACATAACTATAAATTCCGGCGGCTGAACCGACAAGAGGAATGAATAATACGAGTTGCG
>CAYIEX010000073.1:7494-9301 GCA_964362485.1 uncultured Methanosarcinales archaeon
GCTCCCAATAGTTGGGCAAAGAGATGAATTATTCCGCTCCATACATAGAGCATACCCCAGCTGAAGAGAAGCAAAAGTGGATAGGCTATGAGAAGTATAAGGAATACTACTCCGGCAACTCCTGTAAAAGGAGCCGAGCTACTTGATGCTACTTTCATGGCTGCAAACATTAATGCCATAAAACCTATTATGATAAATAAAATGGCGAGAATAAACGCGCTTGTTTTCAGAGCGAAGATGGTTGGCTGCCTGTATCCAAGTGAAGTAGGAATTTTTTCATAAAATGATACGGGCTCTGTAATTATTTCCCACCACAACTTGAAGTAGCCCCTTGAGGGTTCTTTCGGTGATGGTTGTTGTGAAGGTTGTTTTGTAGATTGTTCAATAGTTTTTTTTACCGCAGCCATGTTTTTGCCTCTCGTAATTGTTTAAGATCATTACTATATAATTCGCGGATATCCGAGATTTTCCAGTATTCTCCAATAATGCGACCCATGCCTTGACCCCATGCTAGGATGGTACAATCGAATCCCAGGAGAGTTTTGGTTACTTCAGGTCGGAAGATTCCTGCGCCACCGAGTTCAACCCATTCTTTACGAACAGGGTGGAAAACATCAATTTCTAAACTTGGCTCGGTGTAGGGGAAGTGCGCTGGACGCATGCGTATCTTTTCATACCCCATTTTCTTATAAAATTCCTGGAGGTAGCCTTTTAAGTTTGCGAGTGTAGCTTGGGGGTCGATTACGATTCCTTCCACCTGGTCAAATTCAAAGAGATGTTTCCAATCCAGTGCTTCGTTGCGAAATACTTTTCCAACAGCAAAAAATTTGGCAGGAAGTTGTTCTTTTTTGAGTGATGCGATTGTTTTTGCGGAGAGGACAGTGGTGTGGGTTCGTAAAAGAATTTGTTCTGTTTCTTCTTTGGAGAATTGGTATCCCCAGCCACGGCTCCCTGTTTTGCCACCATGTTCATGCGCGTCTCTTACTTTTTCCCAGAGTGCTGGTAATTTGGCTTTGCCGTGAAGATAGAACGTATCTTGCATTTCACGCGCGGGATGATCTTGCGGGACAAATAAAGCATCGAGGTCCCAAAAAGCAGATTGAACGTAATTGCCGGTCATTTCTTTAAATCCCATTTCAAGCCATATTTGGCGGATGTAATCGATTGCTTGGTTGGTAAAGTGGGTTTTACCGGTGGCGGTATTTGGGACGTTCACTGTGATATCATATGAGCGGAATTCTTTATTTTTCCACTCGCTGGTTTTGAGCATTCCTGGGGTGAGACGGTTGACGACATCTTGGGAAATGTTTTCTTGTAATAATGCGTCGGCTATGGGTGTGAGGGTGATGGTGACTTTCTTTTTTTCTTCAATTTTAACAAAATTCTTTCTGCGTTTGAGATCTTCAAGCGTAGTTATTTCGGATGATCCTAACGCACTCATATCTAGTGGGAATTTTTTCTCTAAAAATAGTTCTGTGGGTGATTTTGTTTTGAGGAGGGTGGCGGCTTGCGGTCCGCGCTTTATGAGGAGTTCTTGTTCTTTTTTACTTTCAATTGCGCGCGCGCGCATGAGAAGACCGAGTGACGCGTTAACTTCTTCTGTTGAAAGATTGGAGTCTTTGGTTGCTTGGGAAAGTGTTTTGAATTCGCTTGAAAGAATTTGAAGAAATTGCTTTTCAGGGAGTCCTTGTTTTTGGTAGAGTTGACCGTTTTTATCAAGGCTTATGAGTTTATGTATGACGCTCGTGATTTTGAGGACTTCTTTGTTTTCCAGCCACTGCAGCGCGCGCATGGTTTCCGTTTCATC
>CAYIEX010000074.1:0-7284 GCA_964362485.1 uncultured Methanosarcinales archaeon
AATTACTTCCAATCGTGCCTGTGGAAACTATCCTGATGGACAAATAGATGTGACGGTTGATCTTAGTTCGGTCGGTAATAGCGGACAGGGAAATCGTTTTGGGGTAGTTAATAGTGCCTTTGCGAGAACTTCTGGTTACGAGAATAACTGGCCACTGGCAGCTGACTATACTGCTTGTTAGGTTTTTTATTTTTTTTCTTTCAATTCTGTTTTTAAATCTTATATTGCGGTTGTGGTGTCATTCTTTACATGAATGTTGGTTATTTATTGCACCGAATAGTAGCATAAGTTATTTAAATTAAGATTTATCGAAAGTAATTATGTCACGCTTAGAGTCTATAACCTCTTATGAACAATTTCGTCATCTTAAATATGGTCTTGATATACAAAGCTTTGAGGATTTGCAGGGATATCTTGAGAGGGATGTTTCATTTGCTGATCCACTGGGGTCTCTGTTGGAATTACTTCGCTTTAATGATAGCTCGTTACGTGAAAACGTGATCCCAGACGTTGAGCCTTGGTACGCTGATCGATGGAGACTGATGGGATATTATGGAATTACATTACAGTCGCCTGCGTCGCTCTACCAAGGTTTTAGTACAAAACCAGAAAGTACAAAACCAGAAATCGCTAAACTTGGGGTCCATACTCAACTCGGGAATTTTGTTGAAAAATGGAAAGATAAACAAGGAGAAAACATTACTTGGAATCCGCCTTATGCTACGGTAGTAGTCTCGGGAATATTACGGACGAGAGCGAAGCAGTCATCACCGTTACAATTCTTGCAAGAATTCGATCTAAGCTGGAGAAGTCTTTATAATCATCATCGTGGGAATAATTTTTTACTGTATCCTTTCACTGGTTTTGATCTGGCATATCTATTAGAACAATGCTACACACATAAATCTTAATAAGGTCTATGCATCTGTAGTCATTATGAAACTTATTTCGTGGAACGTCAATGGCATTCGTGCAGTGCTGGGTAAGGGGTTTCATGATTTTGTAGCTGCTCAAAAGCCAGACATCCTTTGCTTGCAAGAGACCAAAGCACATCCACATCAAGTGGATAAAATTCTGGAAGATTATCCTCATCATTTTTGGCATTCGGCGAAGAAATTGGGGTATTCGGGGACTGCGATCTTTAGTAAAGTTGAACCTCTAAAAGTAATTTATGGTGATGGACCGATGCAGGATGATGAGGGACGTGTTTTAGTCTGTGAGTTTGAAGAATTCTACTTGGCAAATGTGTATACTCCTAATTCACAACGGGAACTTACGCGGTTGACTTTTCGTCAGGACTGGGATAAACGTTTCTTAATGTATATGAAAGAATTGGAGATGAAAAAACCGGTTATTTTTTGTGGGGATTTGAATGTTGCGCACACTGAAATTGATCTTGCGCGACCCCGTGATAATGTTCGCAATGCGGGCTTTACGCAAGAGGAAAGGGCTGGATTTACAAGAATTGTAGATGCTGGTTTTATTGATACGTTTCGTGAGTTTCATAAAGAGGGTGGGCATTACACGTGGTGGAGTTATATGTTTAATGCGCGAGTAAAGAATATCGGTTGGCGAATTGATTATTTTTGTATGTCCAAATCTTTGCGATCACATCTTAAAGAAGTGTTTATTTTCAAAGACACGATGGGCTCGGATCATTGCCCGGTAGGGATTGTGATTGATTTAATGAAAGACATAAGTAAGTTATAAAATAGTTATGTCTTTCAAATATTAGTTGATGTGGAAAATCATAATTTATCTTTGGCATCAACTAATTTGAAGTAAGATTTATTAACTGGAAGATATGCTTTTAGGTTTATGGGTTTTCTCTTTCAAGATCAAAAGTTAGATACTGCTGATAAGATTGAGCTTGTTGTTTCCTATCTTTTACAGTTAACTCTTCTTGGATTTATTAGTTATTTAATCTATAATCAGGATTGGCTTAATGCCGTTCTTGTGGCAGGAATACTGCTGCTGACGTTTATTCCTGCTATTGTTCGCCGCAATTACAGTGTTCATCTTCCACTTGAATTTGATTTAATTACAATTGTGTTTTTGTACATGGCTCTCTTTTTAGGCGAAATTCAATCGTACTACAGTATCTATTGGTGGTGGGATGTGATTTTACATACCAGTTCAGGGTTCTTACTGGGTATACTTGGTTTTGTTCTGGTGTATGTGCTTAATGAGCAGAAGAAAATCAATGTTTTACTCCATCCAAAATTTATGTCGCTCTTCTCATTTGTATTTGCGGTTGCGTTAGGTGCAATATGGGAAATTATTGAGTTTACTCTTGATCAAACACTTGGGTTACAAATGCAGCATGGAAGTCTCCTTGATACAATGTGGGATTTAATTGTTGATACGTTGGGGGCACTTGTGATTTCGGTTCTGGGTTATTTCTTCATGAAAAAGAAGGGTTTTTTGTTATTTGATCGAATGGTGCATCGATTTGTTGAGAGCAATCCTGGCATTTTTAAAGATCGTAAAATAAAAGAAAGGATTAAACATAAGATTATGAAGACGAAAGAGCGGTTCAGGATAAAAAGATAGATTTGGATAGGTTTGAAGTATTAATTCTCGCAAAGTTTATATTTATAATCGTCTGCACTAGGAGGTATGCACTATAGAAAGGGTATGTCTGCTACAGACAAAGTGGGGTACTTAGAGAATTTGCTGTTAGTTGGTGACTCTCTTGCTGATGTTCTCTCTTTGGCTTCAATTAAGAGCAAGGAGGAGGTTGCTTCGCTTTCGCAGGCAGCAAGTCGTTCTTTAGCGGATGTTGCGCGTGTTGATGCGATACCTATCCTTAAAGGAATTAAAGGATATGTTCCCATTGTTGGTCGTTCGCCAACTGAGGAATTAGAGGATGCCATTGTTGAATTAGATGCATTTTTTGTTCCTGAACACGAAGCAGAATTGGAGATGGATCTTGCTGTTATTTATAATGCTTTGATGTACTCAACGGGTGCTGATGCGTTGCGGCAGAGTCGTAATGAACTTATTACTCGCGCACACGGTAAAATTGATTCGAAGTTAGGTGTTATGTTCTTTCATCAGCGGTCCGGTGCAATTCGGTATATGGATGCGGCTTTTTATATTGCAAAGGGGTACAAACGGGATATCGTTGTTGAGAACCACCTCAATTTGACCACAGAAATTTTAACTTCAGCACAAGAGACCGCAATTACTCCTTATCATCTTTATATGGCTTCATTTAATCTGGGGCGGGTCCAGAGTTTACGATTGCAACAAGAGAGGGCGCTGCGGGAATTTAATAGGGCTTATATCTATGCCGATCAAATAGGGAATGGCGCATTAATGAGTCTGGCCGAACATTACTTTATGGCATCGGGGAATAGTTGTTTGCTTGGTACGGTGATTGATGATCCAGTTGAATTTAAGGATGTGCTGCAGAAGTTGGTTCAAACTGTATCGGTTGATGAAAGAAAAATTATTCGTGTTTAGATTTCTTAGTACACTCTTTACATATTCCGGTTATATCAATTTGGATATGGCAAATGGTTTCGGTGATTTTTTTGGTTATAGATGTTAGATCGTCTGTCTTAATGTGGCTAGTATTTCCACAGCGTTCGCAGATGAAGTGGGAATGGTTACGTGAACTGGTGGAGTAGATTGTTTTGCGGTTACATTGGTAGGAGTGCAAGGTACCGCTATTGACTTGGTCTTTTAAGAAGCGATAGACAGTTGCAATACCTATCGCTTGGTCCTTAGTCTTGGCTTTGGAATGAATCTCTTGCGCGTTGAAGAAAGATGATTGGGTCTTAATGATTTGGGTAATGGTATTCTTTTGTTTTGTTGTACGTGAAATTCTCATTTATTGATACTGCGAATCAGTAAGGTATTTAAACATTGTCTGCTTGGTAGATACTATGAACCCCATTTTATTTACACTTGGTAGCGTTGTAATTGTGTCACTATGTTCTTTTGTGGGAGTGTTATCACTATATCTTGCGCAAAAACAGATGTCTCGCTACTTACTCTTGCTTGTTAGCTTATCTGCGGGTACTTTACTTGGCGGTGCTTTTTTGCATCTTTTACCAGAAGCGGTCGAGGAACATGGATTTACCCTTCAGATCTCGTTTGCTGTTCTTGCTGGAATTTTAATATTCTTTGTTTTAGAAAAGTACATTCAGTGGCGGCATTGCCACATACCTTCCCATAAAGGACATCAGCATCATATCGGTACGCTTAATTTAATTGGTGATGGCTTGCATAACTTTTTGGATGGTATTGTCATTGCAGGGAGTTATCTTGCGAGTGTTCCGGCTGGCATTGCAACGACGATTGCGGTCATTTTGCACGAGGTTCCTCAGGAGATCAGTGATTTTGGTGTGCTGATGTATTCTGGCCTCTCTAAGGGAAAGGCTCTGTTTTACAATTTCCTTTCGGCACTTGCGGCTGTTCTTGGTGCGGTGTTGATGCTTGTTCTTGGAACACGCTTAGAGTCGCTTGTAACATTTATTGTTCCATTTGCTGCAGGCGGGTTTATTTACATTGCAACCGCGGATTTGATTCCAGAGCTCCAGAAGAAGTGTGATTTGCCGCGTGAATCATTTGCGCATTTGGTTGCCCTTGTAATTGGAGTATTATTGATGTTTGCAGTTACGTTTTTAGAGTAGGTTTTACTTCAAAGGATTGTAAATTTAATTTTTACTATAAAAACATGGCACTACTGAATCTAAATCAATATAAATCGCTCTAAACATGTTAGAGTTATGAATTTTACTCCCATCGTGCTTGTTGGTTTTGAAGGACGAGATCGAGCCTTGGCGCAGATTAAACGATATGTTCATGACATTACGCAGATTATGTTCTATAGGACCAACGATTTAATTCATTCGCGCAGAGTCTTGTGGCATCTCGAAGAAGCAATTCCTGATATTCTTGAAGTATGTAAAGATGGCTTTGATGTTGAATTTGCACGTACCTTAGCGTTTGTCCATGATGATGTGGAGGTTATTACGGGGGACGTTCAACTCTATGATAAAGAACGGATGAGATCGGAGCAACTAGAGGAGTTGGCAAGAACTGAAAATGAAGCAATTTCTATATTGGTGGGGATGTATCACTCACTTGCTAATGGTTTTGATTATAGTGAATTACTGTTGGCAGCAAAACAAAAAAATCGTATTGAAGCACAGTATGTTTCGTTCTTTGATAAGTTTGATGGAGGTGGTGAAGCCTGGCATGAGGTTTGGGCGGGAAACAAGCGTTTTTTACGGCCTGCCGGTGGAGATGGAGAAGATAAAGGATATGTAAGACGGTTAAATGAATTTCCAGACAAATATCCTTTAATGAAACCATTTTTTCACAGGTTTCCCACCTATTTACCTTCATTATTTGATTTTGGACTTGTTGCAGAGAAAGGTATGCCACATACTTCAAATTCCCTGCATAAAGATAGTGGTTATTTTCTTTATGATCAGTGGAGAAGAACAATAATAAATCGTGAAGGGATTGATCAACTAATCACCCAAGTTGAGTTTGAACTATAGTGAATTCTGAGTTATTGAAATATTATTTGATTAGTTAGAATGGATGCGCTTTTTGAATTGTATGAGTTTCAGACACCGGAAGGGAAATTTATTGGTGTGCGCTACCAAGGTTATAGTTATAGTGTTAAGATTGCTGATTAATACTGTTTAGTGTTTTCATTTGAGCTTTAGATATAGCGAAAAGTTATTATAACCAGCTGCACTGTTATCCTATCGAGGATAGATGAAATTCAATTATTATCAATTTTTGCTGGTCTTAGTGATTTTTTGTTTTCTATTTATGAGTAGCTGTGTTAGAGAAAATAATGTTTCTTTGTATGACAATGATGCTACGAATGATTCTCGTAGGGTGGATGATACAAAAGATGATGGTTTACAGTCACAATCTCAAGTACGCAATCAAACACTTCATTCAACTACTAATCAAGAAGATCTTCCTATTTGTAAAACTGTCACTGCCAGGAATTGCAGGTTTGTTGATGGTGTGACAGAGAATCCTAACGTGCGATCTAATTTGCGCAATCCTTTTGAATCGGAGACAAGGTGTCATGGAAATGGTACTGTTACACTGGTGAGTCCAATGAACATTAACGATATCGGTTTGGTTATACCCATGGGTGCGATGGTGGGTGGCCATGTTACACCAATTGATCATATGTATCTCTCACCTGTTGTGTTTCACTCTGAACCTGATACTTACGATGTATATGCGGATGCAGATGGCGTTATCACGGATATAGCAGTTGAGCCAAATCACGTTGAGAATAAATATAAAAAAATACGCTTCACGATTATGCATACTTGTGATTTTTATAGTATTTACAATCTGCTGACGAGTCTTTCACCGGAACTTAACGCTGTAACCGGGGAGATGTCATATGGAGACCGTTGGTCTGGCTTAATTGTGGTTAAGAAAGGCCAGCTTCTAGGAAAGATTGGAGGGCAGACACTTGATTTAAGTGTTAATTATAATAAAGTTCAATTGCCGGGATTTATTGTTCCTGAACATTATAATGGTGAATTTTGGAAAATTCATACAGTGGACCCTTTTGACTATTTTGAAGAACCGTCAAAAAGTCAGCTCCTAACAAAAAACATACGAATGGCAGAGCCTCGGGGTGGAAAAATAGATTATGATATTGATGGCCGACTGGTTGGCAATTGGTTTGAAGAAAACACGGGCGGTTATAATAATGGGGGAGTTAATTTGGAGTACTGGAAGACTCATTTATCATTTGCCTACAATCATCTTGATCCAACACGAATCATGATCTCGATGGGAAATTATGGGGGGACGACAAAGCAAGCGGCTGTAAAAGGAAATTTCCCTGATCCTAAAGATATATCGGAATCTACGGGTCTTGTTAAATACGAGTTGGTTACGGTTAATTATGTCCTCGATAATGGTCAATTGTGGGATCATATGAGTGTTGCAAAAAGAATCATCTTACAAGAAAGGGATATGGTTGAGGGCACTGTTCTGGTACAAATGATTTCTCCTCGAACAATAAAATTTGAGTCTTTTCCTAATAAAACCATCTCTCAAATTGAAGGGTTTAGCGCAAATGCAAGAGTCTATGAGCGATGAGTTGTATGAGTTTCTGAATTTGTGGGTTAATGTATCTGGATTACTCATGTGACACAATTAAACCATAATGTTTTTAAAAAGGTCTGAAATTGCTTCTTTGAATGGGCCTGTAGTCTAGCCTGGATAGTTTACCCAGAGAGGACGGTGGGCTTCGGACCCGCAAACTCCGGTTCGAAT
>CAYIEX010000074.1:7384-9135 GCA_964362485.1 uncultured Methanosarcinales archaeon
TCATCAATTTCCTCAATTAAGACGAGATTCACTGGGTTTAACACAACCTTTTTAATAAGCGGTCTCTTTTAACATTCTATGGTACTTGAAAAGCTTAGTGAGTCGCTTAAAGATACACTTTCTAAGATCACTAAATCACTTTTTGTCGATGAAAAACTCATTAATGAACTTGTCAAAGAGATCCAGCGAGCACTGTTACAATCGGACACCAATGTCCAACTGGTGTTTAATTTAACGCAAAAAATCAAGGACCGCGCTAAAGATGATGCCCCGGCGGGGATTACTAAAAAAGAACAGCTTCTTACTATTGTCTATGAAGAGTTGACGAATTTTCTAGGAAAGGAACCTAAAGATATCAAAATTGCGAAAAAACCTACTGTTTTAATGCTGGTGGGATTATTTGGGTCGGGTAAGACAACAACTGCGGGAAAGCTCGCGAAATTCTATCGTAAACGCGGATATCGTGTCGCGGTTATGCAAACCGATACCTGGCGTCCGGCGGCGTACGATCAATTAGAGCAACTTGCCAAAACGGTTGGGGTTGATTTTTTTGGGAAGCGGGGGGCTAAGGATGCGCTTGAGATTTATCATACCTTTTCTCCAAAGCTTGCTGACTATGATTTAGTAATTATCGATACTGCTGGTCGTGATGCACTTTCTGAGGACTTAATTGAGGAGTTAAACCAACTTAATTCCATTTCTCAGCCTGATGAGCGGTTGCTTGTCATCTCGGGAGATATTGGTCAGGCGGCGCAAAAACAAGCGCAAGCGTTTCATGATACTTGTTCGGTGACTGGCGTCATTGTCACGAAATTGGAAGGGACGGCTAAAGGTGGTGGGGCTCTCTCGGCATGTGCGGTTACGAATGCTCCGATTGTCTTTATTGGTGTGGGCGAAAAAGTCGATGATTTAGAGGCATTTCATCCACAACGGTTCGTTGGACGACTGCTCGGGATGGGTGACTTAGAGTCACTTCTTGAAAAAGCACGTGAGGTTATCTCTGAGGATGATGCTAAGGATATGCAGGCAAAGTTTCTCAAAGGTGACTTTAGTTTGCTGGACTTATATCAGCAGATGCAGTCGCTTAAGAAGATGGGTTCGTTTGGCAAAATCATGGAGATGATTCCTGGTATGGGTCAATTGAAGATGCCCAAAGAGATGCTTGAAGTACAAGAAGGGAAATTAGAAAAATGGAAGTTTGCAATGGATTCTATGACTCAAGTAGAGCTTGAAGATCCCGATGTGATTGGTGCTGATAGAATTGAGCGGATTGCGAAGGGTTCTGGTGTGGGTACGGGTGAAATTAGGGAGATGCTCAAGCAATATCGTCAAAGTAAGAAGATGATGAAAATGTTTAAAGGCGAAGGCGACATCAATAAAATGATGAAAAAGATGGGCGGAAAGATGCCGAAGGGGTTGATGTAATTTTAGCTGTAATTAAGCATAAGTTTTAAATAAAATGAAGCATTCTTTTTACTATGGATACTGTAACTATTGCGCGCGATGATTTTGAACAGATGCAACGGGAACTTAAAACTTTACGTAATAGTTCGCTCTATAAGCGTTTGCTTGAATTTGAGCAAAATATAAAAATAAAAAAATATACTCGTGATGATGTTGGTTTTTAGATTATTTTAGTTTAAATCTGATTTTATCAATTATTCTTTGTTGGTTTTCTGAACTCGTTTTTATTTGGAATTCGAAGACATAAATCTCATTCTCATCTAAATTGTGTTTAAAATAAAGTCTTA
>CAYIEX010000075.1:0-8716 GCA_964362485.1 uncultured Methanosarcinales archaeon
CCTTCTTCTTTTACACTAAATTGTTCAAACGATGCTTCAAGACCAGTTGTGCCTCCGATGAATGCACCACCTGTCTGCGGCACTTGATCTTCTCCTGTACATCCTGCGAGAAGCAGGCCTACAAGAAGTGTTATGATTACGAGCATTTGTCTCATGGTATCCCTCTTTTTTGGATTTTTGTCGATATAGCCGAATAAGGTATTTAAAGTTTTGGGAAGTGGGTATGGAAATCAACTAAGTTATGTGTGGTTAGAGAAGAGTGAGATAGTAAATAATCTGGAGATCTAAACTTCTAATTTGGTGAATGAACAATCTTTACGGGTTGGCGGAAGCTCTCCTTATACCCATAATCCAAATCAATGATTAAAGGTGTTTCATACGCTCCTGTGTTAGGAACTTCAAATGTACAAATTACTTTTCCCTGTCCACTATTTAAACGTACGTAGCCATCGTTTGGCTTGCAATCAACGAGACTAGCACCGGACATTTGAACATTATAGGCAACGCGGTTTATTTCTTTGAAGTCCCAATTATTATAAGCACAGTTTTGGATGTCTGCTGAAGGACTTAGAACAACCCCACTTCCATGAGCGGTAACACTGATGTCAAAGACTGCCCTGGAACCAACCATGGTAACGCCGATCGTACCCACTCCTACAGGACCACCTTGGCCACCCCCAGCGCTTACACTGCCTGCACGACACGCTTTCTGGGTTTCGACTAGATTATAAGTCTGGGGATCAATACAGACAGTAGGTGTTGCAATGGTATGATAGCGATAACAGGTGTCAAAAATGAGGGTGGGGGAATATTCGTTGACTCCAAGGGGAAGGTTTATGGTTGAACTTTGAAATTCAAGTTGGTTAAAGCTGCCTTTGGTGTTATAGATATTTTTTCCTTCGAGAGTTCCCAGGGAATCACCGCACGAGCGAGGGACATTGAGACCGCCCTGGATAATGTTTGGATCAAATCCACTTACTTGGACAAAACAATCTTGCGGTTCTACATCATGACTGCCGCGGTTAAACACCTCGACGATGAGATTAAGTTCTTGTTCATCATAAAGTAGAGCTGGTGGAAAATTAGCGATAGGGCGAGCTTCAACCCCTTGGGTGCCGCTTTGGACAGCTTTGAGAGCGGCTGCGGTGTCACTTGGGTCTTCGCTAGCACCTCCTTTACAGCTTACGATCAGAAAAAGAGAGAGGGTTACAATGAGTACTATGGACCATCCTCGCCTCTGTATCATGGGGAAAATGAAGAGTAGTATTTATATAAGCTTTTTGGTCTTATGGCTCGTTGGGCTATCTCGAAAGAGTTGAGAAAATCCGTGCATAAATCTTATAAAGAATACTCCTTCGTTATTTAGTATCAGAATTATTAGGAATAGGATGAAACATAAAGTACTTCACTATAAAGATCAGTGTATTAGTTGTGGCGCGTGTGCTGCAATTAGTCCTGACTTTTGGTATATGGATGATGAAGGACTGGCTGAATTAAAAGGTTCGCACAAAGTGGGTGATCACTTTGAGAGGGAAATTGATACTGAGGAAGCTCGCGCCCAAAATCAGGAAGCGGCCGATGTGTGTCCTGTGAATATTATTCATGTGAAGAAGAAAGATGAGAAATAATTGTTAGTTCTATGATACATGATCAAACGGGGATAATTCTGAGTACTTTAGTGTTGTATGGGTTTGCTACGCCATTTCCTCGAGAAGCAGGATTGAGGTTTGCTGAGCCAGATTCAATTTCTGTTGGAACGTTGTATGTGTATTTTGAGCCAACTCACTGTTTTGGCGGAAGTGCTATGGAAGAAGTTGGTCAACGAGTAGTTGATCGTTTTAGAGAGGAAGTAGGTATCTCATTTCAACATGTTGAAGTAGTCCCCAATAGCTATGAAATTGGATTAAAATCAGATGATTTTGTAATGCTCGTTCTTGATAGTGACGATGTAAAATATTTAGGAATTCCCGTTACATTAGGCGGACGTTTTGGGGTTGGTGTTGGGCATTCTAGCAGCCAATTTGTTTATAATGACGATATCGTGGAAGCCTTCCAAAGATATTTACCCGTTTATTTTGATAAGCAAGTCCTTGGATCACAAGTTGGTTTTGTTGTTGGACGATTGGATGTAGGCGATTATGCGTGTGAGTGTAATTCGGACTTACTTAAAGCCTATTTTATACGGAATTTAATGCATGAATTAGCGCATGCTTTTGGGTCACCACATCTTCTCACTTCACTATTTCACGTGAGCGAGGATCCTTATTATATTATGGCACATATTGGCTTGGATTCTGATTCATTGCAGAATGGACATGGACGTTTTACACCGTTAGAAGTTGAGATTATGCGTTATTTTACCCTGAACATGGATTCAGCTACGCTTGAAGATAGGATTTCGCTACGATATCAATTATATGGGATCACCGAATTTGTTGATTATTAAATCTGGTTTAGTAAATATAGTTTTGCGCGAAGTGTTAGATGTGATGCTCTTCTTGCAGTTTATGACTAAACGCAATCTGATGATGGCGGAGTTTTGTCAGTAACTCACTGTGTTTTTCGATGAGATGTCGAATCTCTTTTGCTATTTTTTCATGCTCATGTTGGATTTTTTCTTTGTGATCTTTAGCCAATGTATGTCGATTGAGAACTTTTTCTCTTTTTGCTTTTAGTTCCTTAATTTCTTTTCGTAGGGCCAGAATTTTTTTTGAGTAGACATAGAGATATCCGGCTTCGTTAGCAAGTGACATAGTCTTTAGATATAGTTGAGGATTATAAATCTAGCGGGGGTGATGTAAGGGTAGTAGCCATTTTTGAAGTATGTTCAAAAGTATGTTCAATCAAAGGAATCTTTATATACAATTATACTTGTGTTTTAATGATGATTATTCCTACTAAACCATTCCCCTACGGGGGTTCTGTTCTTATTATGGGCGCGACTGGAATCGTTGGTCGTGAGGTTGTGGAGCAATTGCTTTTAGCGGGTGAACGCGTAAGGGTTGCAGTTCGTTCACCGAGTAAAGTAATGCATCTTAGAACGCGGGGTGTTGAGGTTACTGAACTTGATTTTGCACGTACCTCAACGGTTGAAAATGCATTTAAGGGCGTAGATCGTTTGTTTTTGCTGACACCATTTGACAATAGAATGGTGCAATTTACGGAGCAACTTGTCTTGGAAGCACAGCGTGTAGGTGTTAAGCATATTGTGAAATTATCGGCAATGGGAGCAGATACAAAGTCATCACTAGTGGCTGGGCGTTGGCATGGGGAAGCAGAGAAACTAGTGGCGGAGTCTGGAATTCCTTGTACGATTTTGCGACCCAATATGTTTATGCAGAATATAGTAACGTTTTTTGCTGATTCAATTTGCTCTGAAGGAAAATTCTATGTTCCGGCGGGCGAAGGAAAGGTAACTTTTATTGATGCGCGTGACATAGCGCGCGTGGCTGTCCTTGCGCTTACCAAAAGAGGGTATAGTGATAAGATTTATACGATAACTGGGTCTGAAGCATTATCTTTTTCTGATGTGGCGAAGAAACTTTCTATGGGTCTTGGTCAAATCGTCTCCTATGTTGCGGTGACCCCGGATCAAGCGCGGGAGAGTATGGGGCAGGCACGGATGCCATCTTGGATGATTGAAGCGATGCTGGAGCTGTATGGGGCGGTGCGGGCGGGTCACTTGTCAGTTGTGTTTAAAGATTATGAACAGGTGATGGGTAAGAAGCCTACTGCTTTTGCTGAGTTTGTTCGTGATTATAAGCCTCAATTGATGTAAGTTGTGTACTGGTATATTTTGGAGTCGCTAAAAGTTTTTATGTGTTGATTTCTTTTTGGAATAAAATGAACTACAAATCTCTACTTTATACATCTCTTCTCTTGGGATGTGGGGGACAAGTTCCCCTCGCTTCACAGCCTATAGTTTCAACGCCAATTTGCGGTGACCCTTCATCGCGTTATGAGACATGGGGACAGGCATTAAACATGAGGGTTATGGAAGCTGAAGCACAAAGAATGCATGTTGAAAGAGGTTGTACTTTGGTGTGCGGTCGGAGTTTAGAAGATAGAACGAGGGCGGGTGAGAAGTTATTAGATCTTTATGAATATGAAGCTCGTGGTTTTGCGGAGGCTTTAGGTATTTCTAATCCTGTTGATTCACAGATCATTGAGGTTAGAACCACGACTGAAGAGTATGTTTGTGCGATAGCAATGGTGAAGATGGAGTAGAATTTTCTACTTTAAAAAAGTAACTATCTTCACAACTTTTAAAAAGTCGATATGTTTTTAGTTAATATGATTTCACCACCTCGGTTTCGTTTAAAGCCTATTAGTTTATTTGATAATCCTTACGCTATTGATTTTTTTGCTGATGGGCGATTAGTAGTTCTCAAAGGAGGGGAGTTGGAAGAAGATGAAGAGGAAGCTGACAAAGAGCGAGAACTACTGGAACTTCGGATTTATAATCCTAATAATCCACTCACTAGTGTAACATATCCTGTTATCGGCCGGAGTACAACGGCGTATAGCTCTCATTTTGGTTGTCAAGGTGCATTTGTCTTTGAAGGAAGTTTATCGGTAAGTGACAATAACTCCATTTATGTTCATGGCGTAACGGAATTCAAGACCTATGAAGTATGGCGTCGTGGTGAAAATGAATCCGACTTCAAGGGGGTTGAGTACCCTATTATTGATAGTACAGATAAATTATTGGCTGGTGATTATTTTGAACCTCGGATGATGAATGTTCGTCAGGTTTTAGAATATCGTGATGTAACCTATGTTTTGTTACGTAATAAAAGTCTTTATGAGCATCATGTTCATAGAATTGTTGCTCTTAAAGAAGGAAAACTCTATGGTGAGCCGAGTGTTCAGGATATATCATCTTCTGCAGGGATGTTTCAAACTTGCTGGAATCCTTTTGGGCGTATTGCAGTTGATGAACAAGGTCTCTATTACAAACATCAATCAACTGTTGCTCGTGTTCCTCTTTGTCCCACAGAAAATGATTGGCTTAATCCCACCGTAATGGTTCCATCTGATCACAAGGAACCTTCATGTATTGCAACGGGTCATGCAATTGGTTGTGACAGACTCTATACTTTAATTCAATTACAAGGAGAAGCCCCACGACTTAAGGGGTATAGTGTCAAAACAGGAGAATTTTTACACGACGTTCCATTACCATCAGAATTGCAAATTCCTGATCCTCATCAATGCTTAGCGGTTAGTTCTCAAGGTATTCTTGCGCTCAGTGATGTGGTTAGTCAAAAAATTTATCTTTTTGATTTGTAGTGCTGAAATGATTTATTTCTATCTTCTTTTGATTTTTCTTTAGAATTTTGTTTTTCTTTATGCGGTGAATCTGAAAATGGGGTGGGCTTTGATGGTGTGTCTTTTTTGAAGTCACTCCTCTTTGTGTTAGAAGTATTTTGCTCTCGCTTTTCAAATCGCGCAGCTCGTTCATCGCTTGGTCCTCTTTGCTGGTCTGATCTAACTTCACTGCGTGGTGGTCGAAATGATGATCGTGATTCATAGCGTTCCGGTCGGCGTTCATCACGACGTGGATAATAATTCTCTCTTTTTACCTCTCTGTCATCTTTTATTTCTCTGTGTACTACTTCTTTTGGTGGCTCGTTTTTGACAATAATCATACAATGATCTCGTTCAAATGGCTCGAGGGAACGAAAATCAATTACGGTTAGTTCTTTCTCAACCATGTTGCGGACTTCTTCGAAGATTTGTTTTGATTTTTTTCGAGCATCGATGCTGCGTGCTTTGACGGCAAGAAGGGCATATCCTCCTTGTTTGAGGAGTGTCTTACAGTTCTTTAAGAAGATTTCAGCTTGGTTACGCTGAGCGACATCTTGGATGAGAACATCTGGCAAACAAATTCTCATTGCATACTCTTCGGGGTGATTGGCATCAGCAAGAATAGGGACGATGTTATTTCGATCTTGGGAGAGAAAGACTAAGTCGCGAACAACGCGAGGAGCGGGATCAATTCCAAAAATGATGCCGTCCTTACCAATCATGTCCGAAATGAATGATGCGGTGTAACCATGAGAAATTCCAAGATAGAGAACGATGGAATTTTTTCGAATCCCTGTGTTAGTTGTACCGTTTGCTATTGCTGCTGCAAGTTTACTGCGGGTTGGTTCGAATTCTCGGTATTCCTCATTTTCATCACGGACACGTTTTTCATCGAATGGTGATTTCCCAGGAACAAGGCTTTGCGTGTACAGATGCTTTCCATCGGTGTGTATTTCAAAGACTTTGTGAGCTTTCATTGTAACTTCCCTTCCAGTTCTTTTTTGTATTGGGGTGCTTTAAATTCACCTTTGAAATAATCGAGACGTGCGCATAAGGAGAGTTTGTCAGCAAGAATTCGTGCGGCTTTGCCCTTGTCCTCTCTTTTAGCATTCTGAACAAGAGGGTGATTTATAATGATTCCATACTTGGGGCTTTTAGCACCGGTTTTGATGTGTCGGAAGAGTGCTTTTTCGGCGCCAAAGAGTTGAATAGTGGATGCCGGGAGCAGCGCAAGAGATTTTAGTCCTCTGGCGTATTCTATCAATTTAGCACCAATTGTTGTTCCGGCAAGTTCGAGAATATTGGGTGCATAGGTTTTCATAACATTGTGGAGATATTGTTCGTTTTCTTCACGAAGACTAAAGAGATTTATAATTTGGGTTGCAAGATGGTGTATCTGGATACGGTGTTCAATATTGAGGTCTGCTCCGATTTCGCTTGGAATACTGAGTTCTTTGGCGACGTCCTCTTTGGGTCGGAGGCTTAGTTCAGCAAAATGACGATGGTCCTGGATACGATGATCCAACTCGGGGAAGTAAATACTTTGCCACTCACGAAGGCGTTTTGCGAGCAGATTTATACTGCGATCTAACTCTCCAATACTTCCTATGGTTTGAAGGATGAATGCATCTTCGTTAATTGATTTTTTAAGATCTATTTTAGTTTGTCGTGTATTTGTAGTGTACAATGCTTGATGGTAGGGTTTGGTGATTAGATTGGCGAGAAATGGTTGTATTAAAGCGGGTGGAAGTGGTTTAGATTGTGGTTTTTGGACAAGAATTCGCTTTAGAATACTTTCTGGTGTTTCACTTTCTTGGCGAAGGAGTTCTTGAACTATATTCCCATTTTGATCTACTATAAATCCGCCAATGATATGATTAACATAATACATAGTGTACCTTAAAAACAGAAGCTATTTAAAGATTCTTTTATTTAATTGTGGTTATGGAAGAGGGTTTGAAGCACTTCCGAGATGGTAAGTGCACGTATTGCGCCAAAGAACTGGATATGGAGAAATGGTCATCAAAGTTTCATGATGATTATTTTCACTATAAACATGTCTCTTGTAACGGTTGCGGGAAGAAAAATTGGTTTAGGGCTAGTTTTTTTGGGTCTGGTCATGATCATGGCTTTATCCAACCTAGTTCAATTGATTCTCTGATAAGGAAGGTATGCGAGAGGGAGAGGTAGTACTATTTTGGAGTGGGAACTTCCGAAATGTTTTTAATATTTGGTCTGTTTGATAACGTATGGCTGTACTCATTCAAACTAACGTCCAAGTGGGACAAACTGAAAATACTTATAGCATTCAACAGGCAGTACGCATTCTTGCTCAAGCAGAAGTATTACAAGCAAAAGCACATGAAAAAGATATTGAAACTATTGTTCGGCAGGAACTAGGTTCGAATGTAGATGCTTCTCTTACTACTCATGATCTACAAGAGCTAGCTCGGACTCTTAATGTTGAGGTTGCGTATGTGCATCAAGCACGACGAATTTACTTTCCTTCTGTTAAAGAGCAATTTGAAGATTTGATAAGAGGGGGCATTGGAATAAGTGCGCGGGCGTTGCGATTGGTTTATACTCGTCAACTTCGAACAATTTTACTCGATGAGTGTTCTGAGATGAATGCTGCAATCAGAGAAAGACAGTATACCAATTTGTACTATGATAACATCCAGGAACTGACTTTACAATTTGGAAAACCTGGAATGATCAATATTTGGAGATTTAAGAAAACGCAGGATGTCGCACTATTTCAACTAACCGTTAGGTCCAATTTTGTTGGAGAAGAAGGGATTGCTATTGCCTCTTACTTTTTTATTCCCCGGGTGGTTTCTCTCTGTGGAGTAAAGATAGATCACCTTAACGAACAATTCTCACATTTTTCGGAGAAATATCAGTGCTCAGTAAAGTATGCCAAAAATGCTACCTATGTGCCGGGTGAATGATCTTGGATTTCGCTAATTTTATAACTTAGCTTGATTCTAATCTCCAAGGTGATTTTATGACTGTCCTTACTAATGGTTCAAAAGCTCCTGATTTTTCCCTTCCTAATCAACAGGGGAAAGTAACGTCTCTTAAAGACGCGAAGGACAAATGGTTAGTGTTGTATTTTTATCCTAAAGATGATACGCCAGGTTGTACAATTGAAGCAATTGATTTTACGAAATTGGCTACTGATTTTCAGAAAGCGGGCACTATTGTGTGGGGAGTGAGTCCAGATTCGGGTAATTCTCATTGTGGTTTTATTGCAAAGCATGGGCTTTCTATTACGTTGCTTTCGGATGTTGAGAAAACAGTGTTACTTTTATATGGGGCGTGGGGAAAAAAGAAGTTTATGGGTCGGGAATATATGGGTGTTTTGCGCTCGACCTTTTTGATTGATCCCGTTGGAAAGATTGAG
>CAYIEX010000076.1:0-8704 GCA_964362485.1 uncultured Methanosarcinales archaeon
ATTGACTCTATGAAAGCAGGCGAAGCAAACCCAACTTTTTTCTCATCACTCTTTGGAGCAGCATGTGCAGCATGAATTTGCTCTTTTAACTTGATAAAATCACTCATGAATTCCCATGATAAATCAAATTTCTTTCCCCAATCGGAAAGTCGTATCCACAACTTTGGAGCTTTTTGGCATAAGCCTTCTGCTAAGACCAGGGCAACTCCACCTCGAATTAAATTAGTTTCAATGCGAGGTTGATCCTTATAGTTTGAAACCTCAAATTTTTCAGTAGGATCACCATCAACTTCAACGGGAAGGTGTGAAACCATAAATTTTAACTCTTCTTCTGATGGGCGGTACTGAAGGTTTGTTACGCGCTCATGATAATCTTGAACTTCCGAAGCATATCGACTTACTTCCATATCAGTTGGATCATAAGGTGCATATCCCATTTTGACACGCACATAATCTCCCAAAATTACAGAAACTGACGCCGCAGTTCCACCAGCGCCACGAATAGGACCCGCATACTGAAGCGCAAAATATTCTTGGCCGTCTTTGCGTTTTTTAATTTTAAGGCCAATAAATCCTTCGAGGGGTGCCGAAACTATTCCTAAAGTAAGGTAAGCAAAGCCAACCCGAATACCAATTTCAATTGCTTCTTGCTTATTAGCAAAAGTACAAAACTGTTCCTTTGCAACCTCTTCTGCAATTTTAAAACCTACACGCCAGTCCAGAAGACCATATTCAGTTTCAAGTTCAGCAATTCTTTGAGTAACAGTAGTATTTGTAATTTGAGGTGCAACAACTGAGATGAGACCAACAACACGCTCGGCCATGTTCTGAGCAAGGGGAATAGGTACTTCTTTTTCTGGGTCGAGTCCTTTCTCCCGCGCTTTTTTGGCAAGAATATAACACTGTTCAATTCCATCTTGCAGGGACATAAAATACTTCTCCATCTCTGGTGAACATGCAACTTGAAGTTCTACCATTAACCAAACCTCAGAACTTTAACTTCGCGTGTTTTTAAATTAATGAGAGGAACACGAGCTGGTTCAGGTTCATGACCTAATTTTTCTTGAAATGTTGTTTTGCCCTGCCAACAGCTACCACTAATCATGGTAATCCCTTTATAATTAGCAACACAACAATAATGGATGTGACCAGTAATAAAAATATCGGGAATCTTCTTGATTAAGAGGGGATCCTCTGTGTGAGAAGGATGATAGGGAGTAGATGAAAAAGAGGGAGCTAGATGACGTCGTTTCAGTAAAAATTTCATAATCAAATCAGATCGGTGATAACCACCACCAGTTCTAATAGATTCCACATTAGCGACATAATAATCAAAACTATACCCATGATACATCAGAACATTGAACCCCTCAAAGCCAGCTTTTTTTCCAATATTGATTACTGCAGGATTAGTAACAAATGTTACATTGGGTAAACTAAAGATATCAGAAGCAAACTCAGTATAAAATATTGGCTGTGGTTCAGCCAGATGAACGACATCATGGTTCCCCGGACACATAATAATCTGTTTATCTGTAGGGATTTGACGGATTAATCGGGTAAACTCAGTATATTGCCCCTCGATTGTTTTTATCTCAAGTTCTTCTTCTTGGGAAGGATAAATTCCAACTCCATCAACAAGGTCTCCCGCAATAAAAATATAGCGAACCTTTGATGCTATATCTTTTTGAATTTCATTACCCCCTTGACCATTAATCCAGCGTATAAACTTCGCGAATTCTTCTTTCAAAAATAGTTTGGAACCAACATGGATATCAGAGAGAAAAATAGCATACTCTTCTTCCGGCCCTTTTTTGAGTTCATGAGTAGAAGGAATATCTGGCCAAACAAGATTATTAGCAAAAATAAATTTCTCTGAACTCATTCCAGCAACGCCAATTACTTCATCAACAACAAGATCTTTCGCCGCGGCAAATAAATCTTTATCTTTTTTAGTAATCACAACTTTAATTTTTCCCGTAGGATCTTCCAAAGTAATAATTACATTACCTGACTTTGTTTCGCCAATTTCTTCGATAATACCTATCACTGCAACGTTTTCTTTCTCTTTTTTTTGTAAAATACGGTTAATTGTTGCAATATTTTTGAGTTCCTGTCGCTGTTTTAAGAGACTTTCAAGATAACGATACCGTGACAAAAAGAAGTTGGTAAAATCCTGGACATTATATTTGCGAGGTTTATTGATATAAGATATAACCACATTAACCATAGTCTTTTCAACACCAGCCCCTTGAATAGCCCCAACCGAAGGATCAATAAGGGGATTATACATCTCCTGTGGAATATGATTTGTTACATACGAATATGATGTAGCAGAATCGGGATGAGTTCCAAGCTCACTTTCTAAACTCAATACTGTATGAGCTCGGACACCTTCTGAGTGTGTTACACTTAAAGTGGACGACTTGAATCCTTGTAATTGTTCTTGATACAACTCTTCATTGCGACCTTTTTCTGCTGCAACACGATACCCATCGATATTATACCAATCAACAAGACTCGTTTGTTTTGTAATAATATCACTATAATCTTTGTTGAGTACAAGTAAATCCCCCTCCAATTCAACTCTACCGAGAAGGGAAATATCAACTTGACCTTCGAGAAGATCATGACTAACAAGAATATCTTTTTTGAACATTTCTTCAATAAACTCTTGTTTTTTATCCATTGTATTCTGTTTTATATACTGTTTTCCAACCAATTAACTTTGGTTTGTGGTAATAATATCTACCCCACTTGTAGACTCTTTTCAACGACTTCACGCAATTTTAATAATAAACCATCGTCAAGACCAAGACCAATCTCACGTGTTCGACCATATCTTCCCTTAGATATGATTTTAGCATTAATGATACCAAGCATATCTAATTCAGCCAAGATATCAGATACTCGTCGTTGAGTTAAAACATTAAATTTTTCCTTTGTGCATAAACCTAAATAAGTGGTATAAATTTCGCCTGTAAAAAAATTCTTTTTCTGCGGACTCAAAAGAAGTATCGCATATAACACCGCTTGAAACTGTTTTGGCTGTGTTGTTACGGCATTGATTATCCTTTCAGATTCAACCTTATGTTCTGCTTCATCGAGATGACCTATTTGAACTGTTGGACAGCCACTCCGCTCTGCAATTTCTCCCGCGACACGTAATAAATCGATAGCCCTGCGCGCATCACCATGTTCACGCGCTGCAAAAGCTGCGCATTTTTCAATAACACCCATCTCAACAACTCCTTCTGTAAATGCTTTGTTGGCTCGCCTGCGCAGAATATCCTGAATTTGAAGAGCATTGTAAGGTGGAAAAATGATCTCCTCCTCCGATAAACTACTTTTCACCCGTGGGTCTAAGTTTTCCGCAAAGACAAGGTTATTAGAGATTCCAACTAAACAAATCTGCGAATTTTTAAGTTCACTATTAATTCTTGTTAAATTATAGAGAATATCATCACCTATTTTTTTGGTTAGCTGGTCGATTTCATCAAGAACAAGTAAAACAATACGCTTTTCCGCATCCAGTAACCTATAAAAAATATTGTATACTTCATCAGTAGGGAGACCTGTTGCAGGAACATCATCACCAAATTCTTTAATAAGTTGTGCAATCAATCTATATTCTGTATCAGCTACTCGTTTTAGTTTACAATTAATATAGACAAACTTAACACCAAGCGTGTTTTTGCTCGCAATATCTCCCATTGAGCGAACAATGTGTTTAACCGTAAGAGTCTTACCCGTACCTGTTTTGCCATAAATAAAAAGATTTGAAGGTTTTTGCATTCTCAGAGCAGGAGCGAGGATATTAGCCGCTTCCCGCATCTGTTCATCTCGAAATTGAACTTCATCGGGCAAATACGAAGAGAGGAGAACCGACTTATCCACAAAAAATGATTCTTTTTTTAGATAACTCTCAAAAAACTGATTAATCGTCATCTCTCCCTCCCCCCTATTTCCTATGGAAATAATAAAATTAAATCGTAAAGCAATATTTTCTATATGCCTCGAATTTAATAGATGTAAGCATCAATATATGAGCCAGCACCTTCTCTTCTGATGGAAGCTAATTTAAATACTTATAGTCAACTTGGAAAGTAGTAAATGAAAGCCACTATACTATTAGATAGGATTTTGAATGAAAGTATACTACAAAATCTGTTTACAACACTAACCTCTCGTTAACAACATTAAAATGAATTAATAACGTGATTATAGACAAATTATAAGCCAATCATAAGCCAATCATAAACTAATCACCAGCTACCCATAAACCAATCACAAGCTAATCATAAACTAATCATAAACTAATCATTAACAAGCTATAGACCAGCCAAATTGAATGTTAAATGCAATCAAATTAATCACTTATGCCTAGAGTAAAGTATTGGTTTTAAAATAATCTAACTACTAACAAAATTCTCCTACTACTACCACAACAACTACCACTTTATCTACTACTCAATCTGCTTCATCTGCTTCATCTGCTTCATTCACTACTACTACTACTACTACTACTACTATACTAACCTTATTTATTATTATATTATATTATTATCAATATAGAAAATAATAATAATTGATTCTATTAAGTGTGAATCTCAAACCCAAGCAAACAATTAAAGTGTAATCCCTAATACTAATCCATAAAACAATAATAAAACAAAAATAAAGCAATATAATAATACAATAATAACAATATAAATCAAATCATAATTATAATAATAACCCCACAATCATAAAGTAGGATACAAAAAATTGGTTATAATGTTTATCAATAATTAATCAATAATGAGTATCGCAATCACATAAAACATAGAAAGAAAGCCCAATAACATTTACCCCCTCTTTTCTATACTTCACCATATTTTTCCATTCTACTCATATTTACATTCAATTTATTTTTCATTTGACATTTAGCTTATATTTAACTCAAAAACAGCTTTGTCCAAGTCAACCACAAATCTAATAATAGGTTCATTTTCATTACAATCCTTATCAATTAGCCTAACAACTATTTAACTTGCGGCAAAGAAGTTCATTTAACGACAAATCCAATATCCTCTTCCAAAAACACTTACAAATCTTGTTTTTCCACCAGAAATAATGGTGTGTTCAAATCATTAATCTAATTTATCCTATAGTGTTCATAATGACTCATAATAATGTTTTTTTGGGATAAGTGCATTCATTTTTTGTTAATCTCCAGTTCCATCGGAAATGGGGGGGTCACAGTGTTAAACACACTCTGTTCAACTAAATACAACATAAAATCATATGCCTAAAATCATCGTTATTCCAATTATCCCTATTTTTTTCACTTACTTAACACTCTTGTCTTGTTAAATGCACTCATTTGAATCTGAAATTATACTGAAACCATTAGAAACAGTAATAATACCACTCATTAACCATCTACAACCTCAACTATATGTTTCCTGAACTTATAATCAATCAGTATAAATCGTTATTATCACACCGAATCTTCATTATCTTACCAGTACTATTCGCAGTGTTAACACAGAAACCCCTAAAAAGAAACGTTTAAATAACATTAGTCCATTATCCAAAAGATGGTGTTAGAGTCGCTGTTTAATCCGTTTGCGGTCAAAAAAAAACCATGGGAAATGTTTGCCGCAGGATTAATTTATTCATTTGTGGCTCTGGGCCTGTCATATTTAGTATTTCGAGAGGCAGCTGGTCTATTAACAGTTTTTCTCATTGTTCTAGCTGCATCACCCATATTATACTCTACCGTAAAAAATGAAGAAGAGTTAGATCTTCAATATGATAAAGAATGGCTTTTATTGAAAGAACATACAAAGGTTTTAATTTTTCTTATGTTCCTTTTCTTAGGCATAACCGTAGCTTTTGTACTATCTTATATTTTGTTGCCTGACCAGGTAGTCAATAGTGTTTTTAGCCTTCAACAACAGGCAATTCTTAATGTTAATAATAACATCCAAGAGGGAATAACAGGTAATGTGACTAAACTTGACATTTTTAGTAGTATCCTATTTAATAACCTCAAAGTTCTTTTCTTTTGTCTAGTTTTTTCATTTTTATATGGTACGGGAGCGATCTTCATTTTGACTTGGAATGCATCAGTTATTGCAGCAGCCATGGGAAGTGTATTCAAAAACCAGGTACTTGCTGGCGCAGCAACAGCGGGTGTAGCCACAAGTTCCCATTATATTGGTGCTGCACTCTTTAGCTTTTTTCGCTACATGACCCATGGTTTATTAGAAATCGCCGCATATTTCATTGCTGGCTTAGCGGGCGGAATAATCTCAATAGCTTTAATAAAACATAATTTAAAAGATGATCGTGTCCTTTTGGATTCTCTCGATCTGATTTTAATTAGTCTAGGAATTCTCGTCGTCGCCGGAATAGTCGAAGTATACATTACTCCTGTGTTCTTTGCATGGAGTTAATGAATGTAAAATTAACCTAATACCCCTATTAATTTTATAGTTGTTTACAATACCTTTACCTTTCCCGGTTGGTTTTGGAATATATCTCCTCGCTCTAACATTTTTTCAATCCATTGTTCAGTTCCTTCGAGTGGTGATTTATCAATAATTTCCTCTATTAAGACCCCTTCTCCTTTGTCTAATTCTTTAATCAAAAAAATTATTTTTTCAAATGGCAGTAATTCATTGTTAATTTCAACTTCTTCTTCTTTAAAAACATCTTCTCTCACATTTCCTAACATATAATTTGTTGTCAAAGGATTATCTTTGAGTTCCAATGCTCTAACTTTAAGCCACATTGAATCAACTCTTTTTACAATCTCTGGCGAAATGTACTTTTCTTGGTTGTAAACTCGAACTTTTCCTATAACAAGAACAACTTCACCAATTCCTATTTCACGCGCAACCATACTCTCCTCAAAAAAACGAATAATAATTCGCCCAGTTGCATCATCAAGTAGAACTGTTGTCATTGATCCAACTTCTTCTTTATATACTACTGTTGCAATTATATTAAGACGGACTATTTTCTCATTCTCAATTTGTAGATAATTAGGGTTTTGTTCTTTTTCTTGGATGTAAGTTCCTCTCAGTACCGCTTGAATTGGCACTTTAATTGCATTTGCCCGGGTAAAATTTGTATTGTTCATTTACAACCTCTGAACAAATCCTCTTTTTGGTTCAAAAATATCCCCTGACCTTCGCAATTTTTCCAATAAATCTTCCACTGTTTCAGGCGGAATATTTTTTTCTTTTGCTGCTTCCACTACATTTTCAACCGGGATGATTTTTATTCCCATCTGCGTTTCAAGTGAATGGATAATTTCTTTAATCATACTAATACTACTCCGTTGTGTGGCCGTCATGCGCCCACCAAGGCGGTCAATATCAATTTGACCTGTTTCTGAGTCCTTTGCAATTTGATTTAGGCAATAGTCTGTCAGTTCAATTGCTTTGAGTGCATCTTTTTTAGTGACAGTTTTAGAAAGCCTGACTTTGGCGGCGGCTTCGGATAAACGAACTAACCCTTCAAGCTGTCGTGCCGTAATCGGAATAGATTTAATACCACCCTCATCTCCCGACGCTCTATTTCTCATACTAATATAATAATCTTTAAGTTCTGCAATAGCCCCATCAGTCATTTTAGGGTTCATTTTACTTCGAATATAGGAAAAATACTTTTTCAATAATTCCGTGGAAATCTGTGATACTGCCAACTCAGGATTTTGGTGTAGACTTAGTATAAATGATGCTGTTTGTTCATCTTTTTCCCTGCTAGGCATATCTTTGATAGGGAAAATAAGATCAAAACGGTTAATCAATGTTGGTGGAAGATCAATTTGATTTGCTACAAGATCATACGGGTCAAACCGTCCAAATTTTGGATTTGCTGCCGCAAGAACCGTGGTCTCACATCGCAGTGTTGCTTGAATATTTGCTTTGCTGATACTGATGGTCTGTTGTTCAAGTGCCTCGTGTAGTGCAGAGCGATCTTCCTTTCCCATCTTATCCATTTCATCAATAATCGCAAATCCGTGATTCGCTAATACAAGTGTACCTGCTTCTAGACTCCATCCCCCTAAAAATTCATCCTTTACAACTGACGCAGTCAAACCTGCCGCCGTTGCCCCTTTACCACTTGTAAAACGAGCTTTGGGTGCAATTTTTGTCATTCGTTTAAGAAGCTGACTTTTCCCAGATCCTGGATCCCCAATTAAAAGAACGTGCATATCGCCACGGGTTACAACTCCATCGGGCCTCTCCTTTTTACATCCGCCTGCAAGCTGCAAAACAAGTGCCTCTTTCACCCGATCGTGGCCATAAATGGATGGAGCAAGACTATTTGCAATAAGATTAAGAGGGTTTGGTGATTTCGCAATTTTCTTAATCTCCTCCATTTCAGCTTCAGTAATTGTTAAATTTATTTCTTCATCTGCAGTTGACTCAACAAAGTTTGCTTCTAGTATAATCTCAAATTTCGTCGCTTGACCACCAGTTTTAAGCGTAACGGGAACCTCTGCTACCCAACCATAGACCTTTGCACGTGCACCAGGACTACTTCGTCTCTCCGTAATTGGTGAAACCAAATCATCCTTCAAAAAAACATTAATCCTCTTTGGCTGTGCTCCGTCAAGGTCGTCTGGCGATTACTCAAGCCCTAAACCTTGCCACTCGACAAGCTCCTTATAGATTTCCTTCAACTTCCCCTTCCGTCCACAAGC